>NZ_BCBT01000069.1:0-30402 GCF_001320965.1 Pseudomonas sp. NBRC 111143
GGCCGAGCTGGTCAGCACCCTGAACCGCAGCATGTTCGAAGGTGTCGACCAACTGGAAGTCGGCATGCAGTTCCATGCTTCGGCGCCGGACGGCCAGATGCAGATCGTCACCATCCGCGACATCGACGGCGACGACGTGACCGTCGACGGCAACCACCCGCTGGCAGGCCAGCGCCTGAACTTCCAGGTCAAGGTGGTCAACGTGCGTGACGCCAGCGAAGAAGAAATCGCTCACCGTCACATCCACGGTGAAGGTGGCCATCACCACTGATTTCTCAGCTAAGCTCTGAGAGTCGTCAGGCGCTCGAGCAAGCCGACCCACCCCCACGGGCGGGTGTACGGCTTGGTCGCGCGCCTTTTTAGTGGGCGCAATTCGCCCCAGCGGCAACCGGCAACCTGAGAGGGGAATCAAGATGAGTGCATTTCACGATCTGACGCTCAAGGCGCTGAACGGCCAGGACCTGCCGCTGGCACCGTTCAAGGGCCAGGTGGTGCTGGTGGTCAATGTCGCATCCAAGTGCGGCCTGACGCCTCAGTACGCGTCGCTCGAAAAGCTGCACCAGCAGTTCAAGGGCCAGGGCTTCAGCGTGCTCGGCCTGCCGTGCAACCAGTTTGCCGGCCAGGAACCGGGCACCGAAGACGAGATCCAGAAGTTCTGCAGCCTGAACTATGGCGTCAGCTTCCCCTTGAGCGCCAAGCTCGAGGTCAACGGGCCTGAGCGTCATTCGCTGTACCGCCTGCTGGCTGGCGAGGGTGCGGAGTTCCCTGGCGATATCACCTGGAATTTCGAGAAGTTCCTGGTGGGCAAGGACGGCCGCGTCCTGGCGAGGTTCGCGCCACGCACTGCGCCGGACGATCCGGCGGTGGTTCAGGCGGTCGAGAAGGCGCTGGCCTGAAGCATGCTGGAGCGGCGAACCGCCGCTCGGTTCTCCCTCTGGCGCAGTAACAAGCTGCGCCATATCGTGTTCAATCACTCAAATCAATAATGCTGTGCCCGCCATTCGGCTGGCTCTAAGCTCAGGCGCATTTCCTTACCTCATCGGGAGCGCCGCATGTCCAGCAACCCACTGTTTCAGCCCTTCACCCTGGGCACCCTCGAGTTGCCGACCCGTGTGGTCATGGCGCCGATGACCCGCACCTTCTGCCCTGGCGGCGTACCGCACAAGGGCGTCATCGAGTACTACCGCCGCCGCGCTGCGGCTGGCGTGGGCCTGGTCATCACCGAGGGCACCACGGTCGATCACAAGGCTGCCAACGGTTATCCGAATGTGCCGCGCTTCCATGGCGAAGATGCCTTGGCTGGCTGGAAAAAGGTGGTCGAGGCCGTACACGCCGAAGGCGGACGCATCGTTCCGCAGTTGTGGCATGTGGGCAGCGTTCGCCGCCTGGGTACCGAGCCGGACGCCAGCGTGCCGGGCTACGGTCCGAGCGGTAAAAGCAAGGATGGCCAGGTGGTGGTCCATGAAATGACCCACGATGACATCCGCGAGGTCATCGCCGCCTTTGCACAAGCTGCCCGCGATGCCAAGGCCATCGGTATGGATGGCGTCGAGATCCACGGCGCGCATGGCTACCTGATCGACCAGTTCTTCTGGGCCACCAGCAACCAGCGCAATGACGAATACGGCGGCGATCTGGCGCAACGCTCGCGCTTCGCCATCGAGCTGGTCCAGGCCGTGCGTGCTGCGGTGGGGCCGGATTTCCCGATCATCTTCCGCTTCTCCCAATGGAAGCAGCAGGACTACAGCGCGCGCCTGGTCGAAACGCCCGAGGCATTGGCAGCCTTCCTGCAGCCGCTGGCCGACGCCGGTGTGGATATCTTCCACTGCTCCACCCGCCGTTTCTGGGAGCCGGAGTTCGACGGCTCGCCGCTGAACCTGGCCGGTTGGACCCGCAAGCTCACCGGCAAGCCGACCATCACCGTTGGCAGCGTTGGCCTGGATGGCGAGTTCCTGCAGTTCATGGTCGACACCGACAAGGTGGCCAAGCCGGCCAGCCTGGAGGGCCTGCTGCAGCGCCTGGGCGATGAGGAGTTCGACCTGGTGGCGGTCGGTCGTGCGTTGCTGGTGGATGCCCAGTGGGCGCAGAAGGTCCGCGAGGGGCGTGAGGAAGAGATTCTGCCGTTCAGCCGCGAGGCGCTGTCGAGCCTGACTTGATCGTCAACGGCGTGGCCGCGCGCTTACCCTGGGCGGCGGTCTGCCGACAGGCGCTGTACAAATGCGCCTCGAATTCTTCGACGATCGCTTGCCAGCCCTGGCGGCTGGCGTGCTGGCGGGCATTGAGGCGGACCCTGCGCAGGGTCTCGGTATCTTCGAGCAGCCAGCACGCGGCGTCGATGAACGCGGGTTGATCCCCCGGCATGGCCAGCGCGCCGCTGTGTCCGTGGCGGATATGCTGGGCGGCGGCGGCCTCGTCGTACGCCACTACCGCAAGGCCCGAGGCCAGTGCTTCGAGCACCACGTTGCCGAAGGTTTCGGTGAGGCTGGGGAACAGGAACAGGTCGCCGCAGGCGTAATGTTCGGCCAGGGCTTCGCCGCGTTGCACGCCACAGAACACCGCATCGGGGAACTGCTGCTGCATCTGGTTGCGCAGTGGCCCATCCCCGACCACGACCAGGCGCAGGCGTCGCTGTGGATAGCTCTTGTGCAGCGCCTGCATGCAAGGCAACAGCAGGGCGAGGTTCTTCTCCGCCGCCAGGCGTCCGACGTGCAACACCGCGATGTCATCCGGGCCAAGGCCCCACTGCTCACGCAGCGCCTGGTTGCGCCGTGCCGGGTTGAAGAGTTGCGCATCCACGCCACGCGCCATCAATGCCAGGCGTTCGAAACCACGTCGCTCCAGCTCCAGACGCTGGCTGGCGCTGGGTACCAGGGTGGTCGCGGTGCGGCGATGGAACCAGCGCAGGTAGTGGGTGAGCAGGCGTGCCAGCAGGCCCAGGCCGTACTGGCCGGAATACTGCGGGAAATTGGTGTGGAAACCGCTGACCACGGCAATTCCCAGGCGTCGTGCCGCGCGCAGGGCACTGAGCCCGAGCGGGCCTTCGGTTGCAATGTACAGCACATCCGGGCGCAACCGACGCCAGCGTCGCCACAGTTTGTGCATCGATACCTCACCCCACTGCAGACCGGGATATCCGGGCAGTGGCCAACCACGACAGAGCAGCAGCGTGTCGTCGCTATTGCCCGGTGCATCGCTGGCCTGGCGTGGGCGCACCACTTCCACTTGATGCCCGCGCACGCGCAAGCCTTCACTGAGGCGGCCAAGGGTATTGGCCACACCATTGATCTCCGGTGGGAAGGTTTCGCTGACGAGGGTGATGCGTAGAGGCGGCGTATTCATGTCAAAAAGTTTCCGCCTGCTTGGTTGCCGTTATGTGACATGAAAATGATCCCCTGGTGACGTGTGTTTTCCAGGTTTGTCTGTCACTCGAATATTTCCTCGTCGGGTCCTCAAGAACCAGCTGTTCTCAGCCGATGCAGAGGCATTCGACGGGTGGATTGCGCTCCGGGAGAGCGGTGATGTTCAACAGCAAACTGAAAAAAGAAATCCAGCAATTGCGCGAGGAACTGCAATCCATCGAGCAGGTGAAAAACAGCCTCGATAGCGAAATGCTCGTGCTGCAACTCGATCCCCAGGGGCGCATCGAGTCCGCCAATGCCAATTTCGAAAAAGAAATGCTCTACAGCAGCGATCGTCTGGTCGGCCGCAACATCGAAGAGATCGTCCCGGAGCACGTGAAGAAGCTGGATTTCTGCCTGCGCATGAAGGCTGCAATCGCCCGTGGCGAGCACCTCAACGGCGCGTTCCGCCTGCTGCGGGGCAATGGCGAAGAAGCCTGGCTGCGCTCGATCCTGCAACCGGTCAAAGGTGTCGACGGGCGGATCAAGTACTTCACCCTGCACTCGAGCGACCTGACCCGCACCATCGAGACCTCCCGCGAGCATGAAAGCCTGATCAAGGCGCTGATGCGCTCCACGGCCGTGATCGAGTTCAACCTCGACGGCCAGGTGCTGACCGCCAACGACCGCTTCCTACACACCATGGGCTACAGCCTGGAGCAGGTGCGCGGCAAGCATCACCGCATGTTCTGCGACCCTGAGGAAACCAGCTCGGCAGGTTACCAGCAGTTCTGGGAGAAGTTGCGCCGCGGAGAATACGTGGCTGAGCGCTTCAAGCGCATTGATTCACATGGCCGAGTCGTCTGGCTGGAGGCTTCGTACAACCCGATCATCGATGCCCATGACGTGCTCTACAAGGTGGTGAAGTTCGCCACTGTGATCACTGACCAGGTCAATCAGGAAATCGCCGTGGCCCAGGCCGCCGATATCGCCTACAGCACCTCGCAGGACACCGACGCCAGCGCCCGCAAGGCCACCGACGTGGTCACCCAGACGGTCGAGGTGATGCGTGGCCTGGAAAGTTCGATGCAGGAGGCGGCCGAGGGTATCCAGGCGCTGGACAAGCAGTCCAAGGTGATCGGCTCGATCATCAAGACCATCAGCGACATTGCCGGGCAGACCAACCTGCTGGCGCTCAATGCCGCGATCGAAGCCGCCCGGGCGGGCGAGCAGGGCAGGGGCTTCGCAGTGGTTGCCGACGAAGTGCGCCAGCTCGCCTCGCGTACCAGCAGTGCCACCGAGGAGATTGCCCGGGTGGTGCAGCAGAACGAGCAACTGGCCCAGGCGGCGGTGGACATCATCGACACCAGCAAGCGCCAGGCCGAGCAGGGCCTGACGCTGGCCGGGGAAACCGGGAGCGTGATCGTCGAGATCCAGGACGGGGCGAAGAAGGTGGTCAATGCGGTGGGGCAGTTCTCCAGCCAGTTGAGTCACTGACTGACGGGCGGTGCCTTGCGCTGCCCTTTCCCTTCAGGTCTTACCCTACAAGCAACTGTCTTGTTCAAAATCCAAGGCCAGCCCAATTCTTGTGGGAGCGGGCTGGTCCCGCGATCACCGGCATGGCCGGTGCCATCCAACGGGGTCTCAGTTTCGGCACAAGAGCCCGGATGCCTCAGTTGCGCTCCCGCACCCAGAACAACGTAGCCCCCGCCACCGCCGCCGGCATCATCAGCACGTTCACCCCCGGTATCAGCAGCGCCAGGTAAGTGATCCCGCCAAAGCCCAGCGACTGCCAGCGCTTGCTGCGCAGCCAGGCGAGCATGTCCTGCCAGCTCATCTTGTTGTTGTCCGCCGGGTAGTCGATGTACTGGATAGCCATCATCCAGATACCGAACACCAGCCATAGCGGTGCAGCCACCACGTTCACCACCGGAATGAACGACAGGATGAACAGGCCGATGGCGCGTGGCAGGAAGTAGCCGAGCTTGCGCATCTCGCGGCTGAAGGTGCGCGGCACCATCGCGGCCAGTTCGCCCCAGCTGAACGCCGGGAAGGTGTCTTCACCGCGCACCACCACCTCGACCTTCTCCGCGAGAAAACCGTTGAACGGCGCGGCGATGATGTTGGCGAACAGGGTGAAGGTGAAGAACACCATCAGCACCACTAGGGCGACGAACAGTGGCCACAGAATGTAGGTGAGAAAGCTCAGCCAGTTGGGCAGGGTCGGCATCAGCGCATCGACCCACAGGCTGAACTGGTGGCCGGCGAAATAGATCAGACCGCCAAACAGCAGCACGTTGACTGCCAGCGGCAACAGCACGAACAACCGCAAGTTCGGGCTCAGGACCAGCTTCAGGCCCTCGCGCAGGTACTGGGGGCCGGACAGGACGGGGGCTTGCATCGGGATGCTCCACAGAAGGAAAACGGGCTGACCTTACCGAGTTTGCGGCGCCGACGAAAGGCGCGACACCGGCTGTAACAAAGCATAGGGACAATCGCAGATCGGATTCGTCCCTGGATAGAGCCTGTCTATAAGGTGGATTGTCGAAGGATATTTCCTTAATCTTTGCCACCTCGCTACAGTGCGTTCAATTTCTGAACGCCGTGAAACGCCGCGAGCCCTCAGTGGAAGGTGGCCCCCAGGTTTTCGGACCTGTGCGTTGTAGCCTTCCCCAAGTGCTGCGCAGGTCCTTTTTATTTTCCAGCCGGCGTCGCCGGCACACCGGTGTCGGCCTCATGTGGCCGGCTCGACAGGAGCACGACATGTCCGAAGTTCGTCATTCCCGGGTCATCATCCTCGGTTCCGGCCCTGCCGGTTACAGCGCCGCGGTCTACGCTGCCCGTGCCAACCTCAAGCCGCTGCTGATCACCGGCCTGCAGGCTGGCGGCCAGCTGACCACCACGACCGAAGTCGACAACTGGCCGGGCGACCCCCATGGCCTGACCGGCCCGGCACTGATGCAGCGCATGCAGGAACACGCCGAGCGCTTCGAGACCGAGATCGTCTTCGACCACATCAATGCCGTCGACCTGGCCAGCAAGCCGTTCACCCTGACCGGCGACAGCGGCACCTACACCTGCGATGCGCTGATCGTCGCCACCGGTGCCAGCGCCCGTTACCTGGGCCTGCCGTCGGAAGAAGCGTTCATGGGCAAGGGCGTGTCGGCCTGCGCCACCTGCGACGGCTTCTTCTACCGCAACAAGCCGGTTGCCGTGGTCGGTGGTGGCAACACCGCCGTGGAAGAGGCGCTGTACCTGGCCAACATCGCCAGCAAGGTGACCCTGGTGCACCGTCGCGATACCTTCCGCGCCGAGAAGATCCTGATCGACAAGCTCAATGCCCGTGTCGCCGAAGGCAAGATCGAGCTCAAGCTCAACGCCACCCTGGACGAAGTGCTCGGTGACAACATGGGCGTGACCGGTGCGCGCCTGAAGAACAACGATGGCAGCAGCGACGAGATCAAGGTCGACGGCGTGTTCATCGCCATCGGCCATACCCCGAACACCTCGCTGTTCGAAGGCCAGCTGACCTTGAAAGACGGCTACCTGGTGGTCAACGGCGGCCGTGAAGGCAATGCCACTGCCACCAACGTCGAAGGTGTGTTCGCTGCCGGTGACGTGGCCGACCACGTCTACCGCCAGGCCATCACCTCGGCCGGTGCCGGCTGCATGGCAGCACTGGACGTCGAGCGCTACCTGGACGGCCTGGCCAACGCCTCGTTCTGAGTCGCCGCCTGATCACGAAAGAACCGGCCCGTTGGCCGGTTCTTTCGTTTCAGCCTGCCACCGCCGCACTGCGAAACGCCGCGAGCGACGGCCCGCTCAGCCGCCTAGGCATTGCTGAAAGCGCAAGCATTGGTCGGCTGACGCGCAGCGGGATCAGAGGCTCAGGCGCATCGACAGATCGATGGCCTTCACATCCTTGGTCATTGCGCCGATGGAGATGTAGTCCACACCGGTTTCGGCGATGACCCGCAGGGTGGTTTCGTTGACCCCGCCGCTGGCTTCGAGCTTGGCCTTGCCTGCGGTGATGCGCACCGCTTCGCGCATCTCGTCGAGGGTCAGTTCGTCGAGCATGACGATATCTGCACCAGCCGCCAGGGCCTGGCGCAGTTCGTCCAGGCTTTCCACTTCGATTTCCACCGGCTTGCCCGGCGCGATGCGGTGCGAGGCGGCGACGGCTTCGGCCACGCCGCCGCTGGCAGCAATGTGGTTCTCTTTGATCAGGAAGGCGTCATACAGGCCGATGCGGTGATTGTGGCAACCCCCGCAGGTGACCGCGTACTTCTGCGCAAGACGCAGGCCCGGCAGGGTCTTGCGGGTATCGAGCAAGCGCACCTGGGTGCCCTCGACCAGGTCGGCGAGAAAGCGTGCGCGGGTGGCCACGCCCGACAGCATCTGCAGGAAGTTCAATGCCGAGCGCTCGCCGGTGAGCAGCGAACGGGCCGGGCCTTCGAGGTGGAACAGCGCCTGGTTGGCGGTGGCGCGTTCGCCATCGACCACCTGCCAGTGCACGGCCACCCGCGGGTCGAGCTGGCGGAACACGGCATCGACCCAGGCGGTGCCGGCGATCACGCAGTCTTCGCGGGTGATGATGGTGGCCTTGGCCAGGCGCTCGGCCGGAATCAGCTGGGCGGTGATGTCGCCGCTGCCGACGTCTTCCAGCAGTGCGCGGCGCACGTTGGATTCGATTTCGGCGGTGAGATCGGCGAGACGTAGGTTCGGCATGGTCGGCTCCACAAGCTAGATGCCGGCGATTATAGGGCAGGGGGGCGCGGTTTACAGCCGTAGACCCTGCAGTCGGGAAGTGTGCGTCTGGTCGCGTCTTGTAAATGGCGTGTTGGCAGCTGTCATCTTTTTCACTGATAATGGCGCCTTGTATTTGGCGTCATAGCTTTGACGATGTTTCCTCGCCAGTCGACCAATACCCTGCAAGGAGTTCGGGATGCATGAAGAAGGCAAGATGGGGCCCTTGGTGGCCGCCATCGACAGAGGGGTGCGCACGCCCTTGCCTTGCCTTCCCGTCGTGCTCCTGCAAGTACGTGACAAAGCGGCACTGCACTTGCGCCAAGGGCTGCGTGCCCTGTTCGACAACGCTGACGACACGCTCTTCGAAATGGCTGACAAGGCTTGCGCGGGCGATCAGCAACATCTCTATTTCGAAGCCATGCGCGACTTGCGTCTCAAGCGCAAGAGCATCGAACGTGCCTTTCTCGACATCTTCCATGAAACCTTCAGCCGCATCGGCCAGGCTGACCCGCTAGGGGCGCTGGGCAGTATCGACCTGCATGTCGGCAAGGCCCAGCGCGAGCGAACCCTGGCGGTCGGGGCCATGGTCGAGCGCGTGCTGGCGCGCGACGTCTTTGCCCTCGAGCAACTCGGCCAGCGCTTTGCCGCCCTGCTCGAAATCCCCCTCGATGTGCGGTGCAATCCGCTGGGGCCTGCGTGCCTGTGTGGCTACTTTCTGGACGCCGGACGCAGCCTGGGGGTAGACCTCAAGGTCAAGCTGGTCCTGCTCAAGCTGTTCGAGCGCTATGTGCTGCGCGACGTCGACCTGCTCTATGGCGAGGCCAACCAATTGCTGGCCGCGGCGGGCGTGCTGGGCGAACTTGCCCCCGCCCCGCGTCGGCGTGCCGAGGACCGCGGCCTGGCCGCACGACGCACCCCGGCCTCGTTGATCGCGGGTGAAGACATTGGTGCGGACAGCGCCGGCCAGGCCTATTTCGCCTCGCTGGAAGGCTTGCTGGCACCGGTACGCGGCAGGCTGGCGCCACGCTTGCAGAGTGTCTCGGCGGCGCAGCCGATCGGTAGCGCCGACCTGTTGCGCTTGCTCACTCACCTGCAGCATTACGTGCCCGGGCCGTTCGAGGCCGACGATTTCGACCTCGGCCAGCAGCTCGAACAACTGTTGCTGCGGGTCAGCGTTCGCAGTGGCACGCGCCGCCGCCTGGCCACTGCCGACGAAGACATGATCAATCTGGTCGACCTGCTGTTCGACCACATCCAGCACGACGATAACCTGCCCCCGCCCCTGCGCGCCCTGCTTGGACGCTTGCACATCCCACTGCTCAAGGTCGCCCTGCTCGACAAGAGCCTGTTCAGCCGTGCCAGCCACCCGGCGCGCCGCCTGCTCAACGAGATCGCTGCCATGGCCATCGGTTGGGAAGGGGCGGGTGAAGGGCTGCAGGCGCGGGTGGAGCGTATCGTCCTGCGGCTGCTCAGCGATTTCACCGACGATGCTCGGCTGTTCGCCGAGGTGCTCGAGGAGTTCCTGCTCTTCAGCACCGAAGAGCGTCGGCGCAACGAGCTGCTGGAGCAGCGCACCCGCGATGCCGAGGAGGGACGGGCGCGGACGTTGCAGGCACGTCAGCAGGTCCAGCAGGCGCTCAACCAACGCCTGCGCGGGCGCGTATTGCCGCGGGTGGTGGTGCAGATGCTGGTGGACTCTTGGAGCCAGGTGCTGCTGCTCGCCTGGCTCAAGCAGGGCGAGGCGTCCGCGGCCTGGATCGATGGCCTGGCGACCATGGACGCGCTGCTGGCCAGCATCGCACCGCACCCGGGGCCGCAAGCGCGCCAGGCCCTGCTCGAACAGGTGCCGGGGCTGCTCAAGGCGTTGCGCGATGGGCTGGCGGGGGTGGCACTGGATTCGGCTGCGCTGCGCGAGTTCTTCCTGCAACTGGAGCGTCTGCACCTGCGCGCCTGTGCCGAGCCCGGCCAATGGCAGGACGAGGCTGATGATGTGCGGGTGGAGACGGATATCGTCCTTGCCGTCGCCGAGGAGTCGGCAGGTGGCCGGGCGCCGGTCCTGGACGAGCACAGCCCGCAATTGCGCCAGGTCCAGCGCCTGCGCCTGGGCACCTGGATCGAGCTCAGCGACGATGACGAGCCGCTGCGCTGCAAGCTGGTGGCGCGTATCGACAGCAGTGATCGGCTGGTCTTCGCCAACCGCACCGGCATGAAGGTGCGCGAGTGGAACAGCATTGGCCTGGCCCTTGCCCTGCATCGTGGCGAGGCACGGGTGCTGGACGACGGGCTGCTGTTCGAGCGCGCCCTCGATGCGGTGCTCGACAGCCTGCGCATTGCCCAGGCACGTTGAGGTACCCACAATCATTTACATGCAAGCGCGCTGTCAGCGGGGCATACTGAAGCCTCGTATCCGGCGTTTTTCAGGATCTGCCCATGCAATTGGACCGCGCCACTGGCTGGTTCTCCGGTGTCACCCACTGCCCCTCGCCGAACTTCAACGCCCGCCCCGAAGGCGAGGCGATTTCCCTGCTGGTGATCCACAACATCAGCCTGCCGCCAGCCTGTTTCGGTACGGGCAAGGTTCAGCAGTTCTTCCAGAACCGGCTTGACCCGGCAGAGCATCCCTACTTCGAAAGCATCCAGCACCTGACCGTGTCGGCGCACCTGTTCGTCGAGCGCGATGGTGCGGTCACCCAGTTCGTGTCGTTGCTCGACCGCGCCTGGCATGCCGGGGTGTCGTGCTTCGACGGGCGTGAGGGATGCAACGATTTTTCTATCGGCATCGAGCTCGAAGGCACCGACGATATGCCCTACACCGATGCCCAGTACACCGCCCTGCAACAGCTGACGCGGCAGATCCGCAGCCTCTGGCCTGCGATCGGCCCCGAACGCATCAAGGGTCACGACGATATCGCGCCGGGACGCAAGACCGATCCCGGGCCAGCTTTCGACTGGCCCCGCTACCGCGCCGCGCTGAACGAGGACAAGGCATGAGTTTCCTGGTGTTGGTACTGGTGTTGTGGGTCGAGCAGTTCTCGTCCCTGCGCCATCGCTTGCAGCGTGACGGGTTCTTCCTCGGTGAGCTGGTGCGTCTGGAGCGCAGCGGCAAGGTACACCCCTGGTGGAGCCTGACGATCCTGGTGCTGGCACCGGTGCTGGTGCTGGCGTTGCTGCTGCATGTGTTGCAGCCGGTGGCCTACGGCTTGCTGGCGCTGCCAGTGCACCTGCTGGTGCTGATCTACAGCCTTGGGCGCGGAGATGCCAAGGCGGCGCTCGGCCCGTTCCGCGACGCCTGGCGTCGGGGTGATGAACAGGCGGCGCTGCATGTGGCCGAGCGCGACCTGGGCCTGGCTGCAGACGATCCGCGTGACCTGCTGGCGCGGGTGCAGGGCAACCTGGTATGGCAGGCGTACCAGAGCTTCTTTGCCGTGATCTTCTGGTATTTCCTGCTCGGCCCGGCCGCAGCACTGGGGTATCGCTTGCTGGCGCTGAGTGCAGCAAACAGCCATCAACCAGCGCTCAAGGAGCGCGCGGCGCAGCTGCGCCATGCCATGGACTGGTTGCCGGTGCGGGTGTTGGCATTGAGCTTCGCGCTGGTCGGCAACTTCGTTTCGGTGGCCCGGGTGATGCTGCACGAAGTGCTCAACTGCCACATCAGCGCGGGGCAGTTGATCGCCCGTGTCGGGCGGGTGGCCGATGACATTCCCGAGGAAGAAGAGGCGCAGAGTGCGCTGGCGCGCCTGGACAGCCTGTGGGAACTGCTGCTGCGCAGCGCGGTGCTGTGGTACGCGGTGTTTGCGCTGTGGACGGTGCTGCTCTGAACTGAACGCCGAAGCCGCTTAACCTTAAGTTACAAACCTTGGATTGATTCTGCGCTATACAGAGCCTCGGCCAGTTATGGCCTTGTGCTACCCCGCAGAACAATAAAAATCCAAGGAGGTGACCCATGAAGCGCCTGCTCCATCCGGCCATCGCGTTGATGAACCGGCTGAGCTTCGGCATGAAGTTCAGCCTGATCAGCGTCCTGTTCTTCCTGCCCATGCTGGTCACCAGCTTCTATCTGGTTCGCGATGCCTATCGCCAGTTCCATGTCACAGGCGTCGAGCTGAGCGGCCTTGGCCCTGTGGCTGGCAGCCTGGCCCTGCGTGGCGACCTCGAAAGCCTGGGCAATCTCCTGCAGATCAACGCCGTGCTCGGCCAGTCGGGCCAGGCCGGGGATGTCGAAGCGCGTATCGATGCCCTCGAGGACAAGGTCCAGGCCCAGCTCCAGGCCCTGGCGAGCCAGGATCCGCAGCTCGAAGCCAAGCGCGTCGAGCTGGCCGACGCCTTCGCCAAGGCTCGCGCCGAAACCTCCCTGCAAAACAAGACCGCGCTGTTCGACAAGCTGCTGGCCCAGGCTCAGGTGCTGGGCAAGCTGGTGGCCAGCCAGGCGGGCTTGAGCCAGGACAATCAGGCGTCGATACGCCAGTTGAGCGACCTGATCGGTGTCAGCACCGCCCAGGTCACCCAGATGCTCGGCGAAGGACGGGCCATCGGCGCTGTTGCCCTGGGGCGCGGTTTCATCGATTCGGCGGGGAGTGCGCGGTTCGAAGACTTGCTGCAACGCCTGGAGCGTCTGTCGGCCGACTACGCCCTGCGTGTGGAGGATGCGTTGGCTGCCGATGCCCAGGCCAAGGCCAGCCTCGGTGCGCAGGCCCAGGCCAGCCAGGCGACGGTGCGCCGGGCTGCGGCGCTGTTCGAGGACCAGGTCGTGGTGGCCGAGACCCTCGATGCGCCCTGGCCTGCCTTCTACGAGCAGGTCAGTGCCCTGATGGGCGAAACCTACCGCCTCAACGATGCAGTGATCGCCCACCTGCAGCAGCAGTTGCAGGCACGCCTGGGCGAGCACCGCCTGCACATGCTGGCGCTGGTCGCGGCGCTGGCCATCGTGTTCCTGTCGATCCTCTACCTCTACAGCGGCTTCTATGTGTCGACCCGGCGTACCCTCGGCAATCTCGGTGCGGCCATGGACAAGGTGGCCGGTGGTGACATGACGGTCAGCTTCGAGGTGCGCAGCCAGGATGAGCTGGGCGAGTTGGGCCAGGGTTTCAACGAGACCGTGCGGCGCATCCGGGGGCTGATCGAGCAGGTGGGGCGTACCGTGGCGACCGTCGAGGAGCAGGCCGGGCAGGTGCTTTCGGTGTCGACACGCAGCAACCAGGCCGTGAGTGGCCAGCGCGAACAGATCGAGCAGGTGGCCACGGCGATGAACCAGATGAGCGCCACCGCCCTAGAGGTGGCCCGCAGCGCGGCGCTGGCCGCCGATGGTGCGCAGCAGGTCAACCGCGAGAGTGCCAACGGGCGCAGCCTGGTGGCGCACCAGCAGGACAGCATTGCTCGCCTGGCCGGCGAGATCGACCAGACGGTGGTTGCGGTCAACCAGCTGGTCGGCGACAGCCAGGCCATCGGCCGGGTGCTGGAAGTGATCCGCAGCATTGCCGAGCAGACCAACCTGCTGGCACTGAACGCAGCCATCGAGGCGGCGCGTGCGGGCGAGCAGGGCAGGGGCTTTGCCGTGGTTGCCGATGAAGTACGTACCCTGGCACGCCGCACCCAGGACTCCACCGAGGAGATCGCGCAGATGATCCAGCGCCTGCAGGAAGGGGTTGGTGCCGCCGTGCGAGCCATGGGCAGCAGCCACCAGATGGCGGCGGGTACCGTGGATGAAGCGCGGCAGGTGCAGCAGGCGCTGGCCAATATCCTGGGCGCGGTGGGCGGTATCGTCGAGCAGAACCAGCAGATCGCCGCGGCCGTCGAGCAGCAGACGGCCGTGGCCCATGACATCGACCAGAACATCGTGGCGATCAACCGCGCGGCGCAGGACACCACGCAGGGCGCCTGCCAGACGGAGGACGCCAGCCGCGCGCTGTCCAGCCAGGTAGTGGAGCTGAAGCGGCTGATCGGGGCCTTCAGAGTCTAGATGGCCCCTGTCAGCCCTGCGGCGCTGTGATCTCCACGGGTTTGCGCAGATCCCTCAGGCTGCGGGTCACGGTGCCGGTGTTGCACTTGGCCGCCGCCTGCTCCGGGGTCATCTCGCGGATGGTGCGGTAGAACAGTTCGCAGGTCTGTTTTTTCTGGGTCACCTGCCACTTGGCCGAGCAGGCCTCCAGTGTCAGCTTGGCGTCCGCCTGCGGGTTGCGGCCCATGCCGGCCTGCCAGCAGGCGGCGGTCAGGTCCTGGCCCATCATCTTCAGGCCTGCGGCGTCCGCCTTGTCCTGATCCCCGCCGGTGTTGTTCTTGTCGGCCGCATACCAGATCGCACTCGGGTGGTTTGCGCCCAGCACCGGCACCTGGGTACCCGCTTCCGGGCTGATGCTGACCAGCCCCAGCACATTGACCCTCGGCCCGTACTGCTGCTGGATCCAGCTGCGCACCGGTGCGCCGAAAGCCACCATCGGCAGGGGCTTGGCGTCGTGGCGCAGGGTCATCTCCTTGACCATGCGCGTCTGATAGTCGGCGAAGTAGCCGTAGGTGCCTTCCAGGTCCTTGCCGGCGCTGGCGGGCGCAGCGATCGGGGCGATGTCGACGATGGTCTGGTAGGCCGGGGTCTGGCTGGCCTCGACACCGTTGAAGGTCAGCAGCTGCGCCCAGCGATCGGTGGTGTTGGAGCGCAGGTAGTCCTGGGCCTGGGTCAGCGAATAATCCGGCGGGAAGTGCAGCAGCTCGATGCTGCGGCGATTTTCCAGGGCCATGCCCAGTGGCAGGAACAGGTACCAGTCGTAGGCCCACTTGCCATCGTTGTTCAGGCGGGTAGCGCCCTGGTAGGCCAGTTCGCCGCTGTCGAGTAGCTTGCGCAACGGCTCGGCATAGCTGGCTGGAACGTCGCTGATATGGGCATGCAGCCTGTCGTTGTCGCGACGCACCTGCACCTGGGCGTCGGCATAGCCGTCGCGGCGTACGCTCTGGGTCAGGTAGTGCTCGACGGTCTGCTCCAGCGTCCAGTCGCGAAAGCAGATCACGTGGCAGTTGTTGGGGAAGGCGAACAAGCGGGTGACCCGTTGCGCATCGCCCAGGTCGATCTGTGCATCCGCCAGTGCCAGGCCGCTGAAGGCGAGGGCGGCCAGGCCCGATACAGCCATCTTTTGCATGCTTAACTCCTTGTCAGTGGCCGCCAGGGTCGGCGGGCTGCTCATACTGGATGAAGAGGTGGGGGATGAAAAGCGTCGGAACATGGCTGTTGGCGACGTCGCTTCTGGCGATGACAGGGGTCTGCGCCGATGAGCGTGATGTGCGGATGTTCGCGCATTGGGCGGGCGACCACGAGACCCGCGCGTTTCGCCAGATGCTGGTGGATGCGCGGTTGTACGGGGTGGTGCCGATCCATCAGTTGCTGCGTTCGGCATCGGACTGGCGTCTGTGCCGCGCCTCGCCGTTCGCCGTGGCGCCGAGCGCGCAATGGCCGGCCGTGCGCTCGACCCTGGCACTGATCCGCACCCTCGAGCAGCAGGGCATCCTGCGCCAGTTCGAGGTGGTGTCCGCCTACCGCGAGCCCAAGCTCAACGCTTGTGCCGGGGGCGCGGTGGGCAGCGCCCATACCCGCGCCTTCGCTGTCGACCTGTTGCTGCCCGACTGGGCCGATCCCAATCCGCTGTGCACCTTCTGGCAGCAGCAGGGACAGGCCTGGAACATGGGGCTGGGGCGCTATCCGTCAGGCCGGATCCATCTCGATACCGCGGGCTATCGCACCTGGGGTGGCGACGGCAGTGCGGGGTCGTCGTTCTGTGCCAGGCCCAGGTGATCGAGGCTGCCCTGGCACTGGCGCAAGACCCATTCGGCGAAGCGCTGGCGCTTGCTGTCATCGTCCAGGGGCTGGGGGCTGAGTAGATGATAGGCCGAGCCGTCGCGCAGAAACCCGTAGGGCGCCTGCAACTGGCCGCTGCGTAGTTCATCGCCAACCATCAGTGCCGAGGCGATGGCCATGCCCAGCCCGGCACTGGCGGCCTGGATCGACAGATAGAAATGCTCGTAGTCGCTGCGTTCTGTGCCGGTGGCGCTGTGGCCGCTCAGGCTCAGCCAGGTGTTCCAGGCTGTGGTGCGGGTGTGGCTGTGCAGCAGGCGCTGGCCGTCGAGCGTGGCGGGCGCGCCCGCGCGGGCGACAGGGCCGATCCATTCCTCGCAGATCTTCAGGCTGTGCAGTTGGCGATCCCAGCGGAAGTCGTCACGGCGCAACGCCAGGTCGATACCGCCGCGGGTGAAGTCGACCGGGCCGCCCGCGGCCACCAGGTGCAGTTGCAGGTCCGGGTGGTGGGCATGGAAGTCCGGCAGGCGCGGGATCAGCCAGCGCATGGCGAGGGTGGGCTCGCACGACAGCACCAGGACGTTGTCCTGTGCGTGTTCCTGCAGGCGCTGCACCGTGCTGGCGAGCTGTTCGAAAATCGTTTGGGTGGTGTCAAACAGGGTTCGCCCGGCGGCGGTGAGGAAGACCGCGCGGTTGCGGCGCTCGAACAGTTCGATCCCCAGGCCCTCTTCGAGCAGCCGGACCTGGCGGCTGACCGCGCCATGGGTGACGTGCAGTTGCTCGGCGGCGCGCACGAAGCTTTCGCTGCGCGCAGCGCTGTCGAAGTAGCGCAGGGCGGTGAGGTGGGGGAGTTTCATGGGGTGTTCGCTGTCTGTTCTGGGCTGCAGTGACGGGAAGACGCCATGCGCGACAAAAGATAGGTGATGAAAACTAGCAGATAGAGTAGCGGCAAAATCGATTTTTTCCCGCATCAGAGCCTTCGATAATCTTACTTCCTGTGTACTGACGTCACCTATCGAGGCTTCTCGCATGACCGAACTGATCGCCGTTGCCCTGTTCACCCTCCTGGCTGTCATCAGCCCCGGCGCGGACTTCGCCATGGTCACCCGCAGCAGTTATGCACAAGGGCGTCGAGCTGGGCTGGCGGCAGCTTTGGGGATCGCCCTGGGGGTTCAGGTGCACGTGCTGTACACATTGTTCGGCATCGCTGTGCTCATCAGCCGCAGCCCGACGCTGTTCGTGTTGATGAAAACGCTGGGGGCGGGGTATCTGGTCTATCTGGGATACCGGTCGCTGGCCAATACCCAACGCATCCGTCTCGACAGCCAGGAGCCGGTCAGTGCGGCGGGCACATTCGCGGCCCTGCGCACGGGGTTTCTCACCAACGCACTGAACCCCAAGACCATGCTGTTCGTGATCAGCGCCTACACGCAGGTGGTAAAGCCGGGCAGCGAACTGGCGATAAACCTGGCCTATGGTGCCTTCATGTCGTTGGCCCATTGGGCGTGGTTCAGCCTGGTGGCGGTGTTTTTCTCCAGCGCCGGGCTGCGCAGGGCGATGATCGAACGGCAGATCGTGGTGGATCGGGTGATCGGAGTGGCATTGATTGGCCTGGGGGTGGCCGTCGCCATGGCGGGAATACGCTGAAGGGGATTCTCTAGGGCAAAGAAAAAGGGCTTACCTTGCGGTAAGCCCTTTTCGTATTTGGTGGCTACACAGGGACTTGAACCCCGGACCCCAGCATTATGAATGCTATGCTCTAACCAACTGAGCTATGTAGCCAATGGCGCGCATTATTCTCTTGTGATGACCCTCTGTCAACACTCATTTCAAAAAAAATCTGCACGCTTTCAAAAACTTAGCCGGAAGGCCCGCTTCAGCGGACGATCAGCCACTGCCCGAGCAGGTTGTTGACCCGCAGTTGTTGGGCGGCGGCGAGGCTGTCGAGGGTTTCGCCTGCGCGGTCGAGGTTGAAATCACCGCTGATGCGCCGGTAAGCGGTTTGCTCGTCCATCATCCACACCCGCTGCCCTTGGTAGCTGGCAAGCCGCTCCAGCACCTGCTGCAAGGGCATGTCCCGGGCGGCCAGTTGCCCGTTGCGCCAGGCATCGGCCGTCTTGATGTCGGCCTTTTCCGCCACGTCGATACGCACCGGGTTGAACCTGACCCGCTCGCCCGCCGACACCATGCGCTGGTCGCCGCCTTGGCTGACCATGGCCTTGCCGCTGAGCACCACCAGTTCGTCGTAGTCGCTGTTGCGAGCGATCATGAGGCGGGTGCCGAACACCTGGATCCGCGCATCGTCCACCAGCACTTCCAGCGCGCGCCCATCGAGCATCACTTCAAGGTACACCTGGCCCTGCACCAACTGCAGTTGGCGGGTGCGGCTGCGCAGGTCGACGTTCATGGCGCTGGCGCTGTCCAGATGCAGGGTCGAACCGTCCGCCAGGCGCAGGCTGCGGCGCTCGCCCGCAGCGGTGTGCAGCTCGCTGCCCAGGCGCTGCATCAACGGCCAGTAGAGGTAGGCCAACGCGGCCAGCAGCAACAGGAACAACGCCCCCAGCGCTTTGCCCCAGTGACTGCGACGTACCGCCACCTCCCGTGGCCGCAGCCGCGCAGGCGGGCTCTGCAATTGTTGCCAGCGGCTTTCCAGCGCCGCAAAAGCGCGGGCATTGTCCGGATCCTGGCACCACAGGGCGAAGGCCTTGCGCTGCCGCTCATCACCGCCCGGCTGACGCAGGCGGGCGAACCATTCCAGTGCTTCGCGTTGGGGATCGTGATCGAACTGCACGGCGGGCATCGGGTTCATGGGATCGGTCTGCTCGCGAGAAGGGCGGTTTGGCCCTGTATCTACGGGGGAATTGGTTGAGGATGCTAAATATAGTGAGAACCATTTGCAAGTGTGTGACGGATGGATGGCACATCCAAGGCAAATAAGGGTGGCTTCGTATCGAGATGTTTCTAATAATCGGATCCCAACCTGACTGAGCACGGATGTCGAGCCCATGGCCATCAGCAGTACCTCGTCCAGCCCCGCGACCAGCAGCGCAACGCCGACTTCCGGCAGCAGCCCGCTGGTGATGCGGATCATCACCTTCTGCGCACTTGCACACCTGATCAACGACCTGATCCAGTCGGTGTTGCCGGCGATCTATCCAATGCTCAAGGCCAACTACGACCTGAGCTTCGCCCAGATCGGCCTGATCACCCTGACTTTCCAGGTCACCGCCTCACTGCTGCAGCCATGGGTCGGCTTCTATACCGACAAGCGGCCCACGCCGAACCTGCTGCCGCTGGGCACGCTGTGTACCTTGGTGGGTATCGTCATGCTGGCGTTCGTTGGCAGCTTCCCGATGATCCTGCTGGCCTCGGCGCTGGTGGGGATCGGCTCTTCGACCTTCCACCCGGAAACCTCGCGCATCGCCCGCCTGGCCTCCGGCGGGCGCTTCGGCCTGGCGCAGTCGACCTTCCAGGTAGGGGGCAACGCCGGCTCGGCCTTCGGTCCGCTGCTGGCGGCGGCGATCGTCATCCCGTTCGGCCAGACCCACGTCGCCTGGTTCGGCCTGGCGGCGTTGTTCTTCTTCGGTGTGACCTTGCTGCTGCGCCGCTGGTACAAGGATCACCTGAACCAGTTCAAGGCGCGCAAGGCCGGTGCCGCCACCCATGGCCTGTCGCGCCAGCGTGTGCTCGCCGCGCTGATCGTGCTGGGGCTGCTGGTGTTCTCCAAGTACTTCTACATGGCCAGCTTCACCAGCTACTTCACGTTCTACCTGATCGAGAAGTTCGACCTGTCGGTGGCCAGCTCGCAACTGCACCTGTTCCTGTTCCTCGGCGCGGTGGCGGCGGGCACCTTCTTCGGTGGGCCTATCGGTGACCGCATCGGGCGCAAGGCAGTGATCTGGTTCTCGATCCTGGGCGTGGCACCGTTCACCCTGGCGCTGCCCTACGCCGATCTGTTCTGGACCACGGTGCTGAGCCTGGTGATCGGCTTCATCCTCGCCTCGGCGTTCTCGGCGATCGTGGTATATGCCCAGGAGCTGGTGCCGGGGAACGTCGGCATGATCGCGGGCATTTTCTTCGGGCTGATGTTCGGCTTCGGCGGGATCGGCGCGGCGCTGCTGGGCTATCTCGCGGACCTGCGCGGGATCGAGTACGTATATGGGCTGTGCTCGTTCCTGCCGTTGTTCGGCTTGCTGGCGGTGTTCCTGCCTTCCACCGGCAAGCGTTGATACACCAAAGCGCGTGTTGCGCCCCTTTCGCGGGTTCGTCCGCGAAAGGGGCCGCCCAGTTGACTGAACGATCAGCCCTGGCCTAGAGTGCCGCCTCCTTCATTTTTCCCTGCGATTCAAGCAATGCGCCGCTCACCCTCCCTCAGCCACACATGCCTGCCTGTCGCCCCGACAGCGCGTCGCGCGTGGCCGAGCGACACGGTGCTCAAGCGCCGGCGCAGCGTCCTGTTCGCCTTCACCTTCTCGCCACACACCACGCACTGAACTGATCTGCGCCCCTGTCTGCTGCGCCGCCTCGGCGTGGCCGTGGGCGCCTGCGTTTGCACGTCTTTTTCAGTTGTCTGGAGTGGTACATGAACATGCGTTTGCTGGCGGGCCTTCTGTTCGCCGTGTCGGTGGTGGGCTTCAGCCTGGGGGCCAGCCTGCCGCTGGTGTCGTTGCGTCTGCACGAGGCGGGGGCTGGCACCCTGGAAATCGGCATCGTCTCGGCCATTCCCGCTGCGGGCATGATGCTTTCGGCGTTCATGGTCGACGCCTGCTGCCGGCTCCTCACCCGGCGCACCATCTACCTGTTGTGCTTCAGTCTCTGCGCCCTGAGCATCGGCCTGCTGGAATGGTCGTTCGCGTCGATCTGGCTGCTGGCGCTGCTGCGCCTGGCGCTAGGGGTCGGCATGGGCATCGCGATCATCCTGGGCGAGTCGTGGGTCAACGAGCTGTGCCCGGAGCACAACCGCGGCAAGATCATGGCCCTGTACGCCACCAGTTTCACAGGCTTCCAGGTGCTGGGCCCGGCGATGCTGGCGCTGGTCGGTGCCAACAGCCCCTGGGTGACGGGGGTGGTCACCGCCTGCTATGGCCTGGCGTTGCTGTGCATCCTGCTCACGGTGCCGAACGATCATGTCGAGCATGGCGAGGAAGACGACAAGAGCTTCACACTGGGCGGCTTCTTCCGTGTTGCCCCGGCCCTGTGCGTGGCGGTGCTGTTCTTCTCGTTCTTCGACGCCGTGGTGCTGTCGTTGTTGCCGGTGTATGCCACCAGCCATGGCTTTGCAATAGGCGTGGCCGCGCTGATGGTGACGGTGGTGTTCGCTGGCGACATGCTGTTCCAGCTGCCGCTGGGTTGGCTGGCGGACCGGGTGGAGCGCACCGGGCTGCACCTGGTGTGTGGGCTGGTGGCGATGGCGATCGGTATCGCCCTGCCGTGGCTGCTGCAGATGACCTGGCTGCTGTGGCCGTTGCTGGTGGTGCTGGGGGCGGTGGCCGGGGGGATCTATACCTTGGCACTGGTGCTGATCGGGCAGCGCTTCAAGGGCAAGGACCTGGTGACGGCCAATGCGAGTGTCGGCTTGTTGTGGGGTGTAGGTAGTCTGGTCGGGCCGCTGGTCAGCGGTGCGGCAATGGACGTCGCGCCGCATGGGTTGCCCATGGCGCTGGCGGTGATGGCAGGGTTGTTCGTGTGCTTTGCACGGCAGGCGTGGCGGCGGGCCGGGCGGGTTTGCGTGGAAGTCAGCCCGGGCCAGTGAGGGTTCTTCGCGGGCAAGTCGGGACGCCGAACCGCCGCTCCCACAGAGGCAAGCTACCGCTGTGGACAGCAGCGGTATCTCCGTGGGAGAGGGTCTGGGCGCCGAACCGCCGCTGCGACTTGCTTGCGAACAGACCCATTCAGTCCGGGAAGGTCAGAAGCTCCCGCGCAAGGTCACCGACACATTGCGCGGATCGCCCCAGTAGTAGCCGGTCGCGGTCGGCGCCACCTGGCGGTAGTACTTCTTGTCGAAGACGTTGTTGGCGTTGAGCTGCAGCGAATAATTGTCGTTGAAGCGGTAGTTGACCATGGCGTTGTACACCGCATAGCCGGACTGCGAGGCCTCGATATTGCCGCTGCGGTTGTAGATGGCGCTCTGGGCCTGCACACCACCGCCAATGGTCCAGACGTCCAGCTCACCCGGCAGGCGGTAGCTGGTGAACAGCCGCAGCATGCGCTTGGGGTCGGTGGTGCGGATGGCGTTGCCGGTATTGCTGGTGGTGTCCTTCAGGTACTCGGTGGTGTTGTAGGTGTAGCCACCGGTCACGTTCCAGCCCGGCAGCACTTCGCCGGAAATCTCCAGTTCGAAGCCCTGGCTGCGGTTCTTGCCAGCCGCAACCTTGCAGTAGCCACTGGTGTAGTTCGGTGGGCAGGGATTTGGCCCGCTGATGTCGTCCAGCGGGTTGCCGACCTGATAGATGCGGAAGAACGCCAGCGAGGTATTCAGCCGCCCGTCATAGAACTCGCCCTTGATGCCAGTCTCGTAGGCCTCGCCGGTGACCGGCGCGAGCACCGAGCCAGTGGCGTCGGTGGCGGTCTGCGGGTTGAAGATCTCGGTATAGCTGGCGTAGGTGCTGAAGTTGTCGTTGAGGTCATAGATCAGCGCCGCGTAGGGCACCACTTCGTTGTCGACGCTGAACTTGCCGTTGGAGCGGGTGTTGTTTTCCTGCTCATAGTCGTACCAGTTGGTGCGTGCGCCGATGATCGCGGTGAGCGGGTCGGCCAGGGAAATGCGCCAGGTGGCGTAGGCGCCTTCCTGGGTGGTGCGGGTGCGTACCGGGTGGGCGGTGATGTTGATGTTCGGGTTGCCCAGGCTGGTCTTCGGGTCCCACTCGCGGATATCGAACACGCCGTTGGTGACGAAGTTGGTCGCCGAAGGCGAGGAGTCGTTACGGATGCGCTCGACGCCGAGCATCAGGTCGTGGGTACGTCCGAGCAGGTCGAACGGGCCGTTGAGGGTGGCGCTCAGGTTGTTCTGCAGGCTCTCGCCGTCATCGCCCTCGGTGACCTGGTAGTTCATCAAATAAGGGTTGTTGGTCGGGTTGGCAGCGCCGGTGGCGCGGCTGATGAAGGTCTGCTTGAAACCATCGTCGGCCAGCTTGAACTCGGTGCGCTGGGCCATCAGCTTGAGCTTCCAGTCGTTGTCGAAGCGATGCTCGAGCTCGGCGAAGGTCTGCACGTTGCTGCGGTTCCAGCGGTTCCAGTCGGCGCCCAGGTAGGTGCTGCGCCCCAGCGGCAGTGGCTTGCCGTTGTAGTCGGCGGGCAGGCCACCCCATGAACCGGTAGTGTCGAGCTTGGTCCATTCGAGGCCGGTGGTCAGAGTGGTGCTTTCGCTCAGGTCGAAGGCCACCACGCCGTACAGCACTTCCTTGCGCTCCTGGCGCGACTCCTGGAAATGATCTTTTTCATCGTGCACGGCGATGATCCGCCCGCGCACGTTGCCGGTTTCGGTCAGCGGCCCGGAGATGTCGGCAACGTAGCGCTGTGCATCCCAGGAACCGAGGGTGACGCTGCCTTCACCCTGGAATTGCGCGGTCGGGCGCTTGCGCACCAGGTTGACCGTGCCCGACGGGTTGCCAGCGCCGCGTAGCATGCCGGTGGCGCCGCGCAGGATCTCGGCGCGGTCGATGATCGCCGCGTCACTTTGCACGAACGAGCCATTTCCGCTGCCCTGGGCGACGGTGGCGCCATCGTACTGGATGGCGTCGATGGAATAGCCGCGCGAGAAGTACTGCACGCGCTCGCTGTCGGTGAGGTTGACCACCACGCCAGGGGTCTGCTCGAGCAGATTGGTGAGGTTGGTGATGTTCTGGTCGTCGATGCGCTGGCGGGTGACCACGGTCACCGACTGCGGGGTGCGACGGATGCTTTGCGGAGTCTTGCCGATGGTCACCGCGCCGGTGGTATAGGAACCGGTGTTCTCGGTGGTCTCGCCCAGGCGATCGCTGGAGATGCTGGTGGCGCCAAGCTCGAGTGCATCACCGACGTCCAGCGCGGGGATCAGCATGAAGCTCTTGTCGCTCTGTTGCTGGACTTGCACGTTGCTGCCCTGCAGCAGGATCGACAGGGCCTGGGCGCTGTCGTAGCTGCCCTGCACGCCGCGGGTAGTCTTGCCCTGGAGACTGTTCGCATCGAACGACAGGTTCAGGCCGCCCTGGCGGGCCATCTGGTCCAGCGCTGGAGCCAACGGGCCTGCCGGGATGTTCCAGGCGATCTGCTGGTTCTGGCTGGCCGGGGCGGCGAGGGCTTGGGCGGAGAGTGCAGCAGTGACCAAGCCCAGACCGAAGGCAGCGGCGTGGATGGCGCTGCGCAGGCTGTCGTTGCGGGGGGAACACGGGCGAATCATGAAACGCTCCTGAAGGTTGGGTAGACCACTTTTCGGGCTTTGTTCCTTCAGGCCGAACGAGAATGAGATTCCACCTCATTTATTTTCATGACACAGGGTGACTGGCCAAACGCCCGGGGATCAGGCCAGGTCGATGCTCACCCAGTAGCGCGTGCGGTAGTCGATGCGTACCGGCAAGCTTCGTGCGATCAACGGCAGGATCTGATCGGTGTCTGCCAGGTGATAAGTCCCGGAAACCTTCAGCCCGGCGACTTCCGGTGCGCACCTGAGTAGCCCCGGCCGATACCGCGAAAGTTCGGCCACGAACTCGCCCAACGGCATCTGCTGCACGCTGAGCACGCCATCGGTCCAGCCCCACGGGTCGCCATGCAGGGCCGCCACCTCGGTTTGCCCCGAGGCACTCACCTGCAGCACCTCGCCGGTCTTCACCCACCGTGGGCGAGCGGAGGAGGGGAACAGCAGTACCTCGCCACGGCGAACCGCCAGCAGCAGGCCGTCGTCGTTCTCGCGCAGCAGCAACTGGCCGTTACGGGTGTCCATGTCGGCGATGGCAGTGTCGATGTGAAAGGTGCGGTTGTCGCTGGCATTGCTGTCCAGGCTGACTTCGCCGCGAATCAGTGTCAGCAGGCGCTGGTCGGCGCTGTAGCGCAGGTCGATGGCGCTGGCGGTGTTGAGCTGGATGCGGCTGCCATCGCTGCCTTGCAAGTCGCGGCGCTCGCCGGTCGCGGTGCGGCTGTCGGCCATCAGCGCTGGCAGGCCCAGGGGCTCGCGTGCGGTCCAGACAGCCCCGCCGGCAACGGCGAATGCGACCAACAGCTTGAGGTTGTTGCGCCGGCTCATGCGTTGGCGCTGGCTGCCCTCGAGGGTGCGCCGGCTCAGGTCAGGAGGCAGGCCGGCCAGTTCGTTGCCCAGGCTGTTGACCCGCTGCCAGGCCAGGGCGTTGTGCGGATGGCTGTGCAGCCAGTGCTGGAATTGCTGCTGATGGTGTGCCGATGGATCGTCGAAGCGCAGTTTCACCAGCCAGTCGATCGCCTCATCGACCTGGGCCTGGGCAGGGATGCGCTCAGGCGTCGGCATAGCGCAACCGATAGCAGGTGCCCAGCGCCCGGGCCAGGTCGCGCTCGACCGTGGCCCGGGACACTTTCAGGTGCGCGGCGATCTGCGGGATGCTCAGGCCATCGAGCTGGGCCAGCAGGAATGCCTGGCGCACCCGCGGCTTGAGCAGTTGCAGGGCGCGGTCGAGGCGTTCGAGGGTGTCGAGGATCACCAGGCGATGCTCCTCGCTGGGCGCTTCGCCTTCGGGCAGGCAGGCCAGGCTTTCCTGATAGGCGCGTTCCAGTGCACGGCGCCGGAACTGATCGATCATCAGCCCGCGGGCGACGCTGCTGAGGTAGGCGCGCGGCTCTTTCAGCGGTGAAACCTGACGCGCGCGTAGCAGGCGTACGAAGGTGTCCTGGGCGAGGTCCGCGGCATGTTCCCGGCAGCCGACCCGTGCCCGCAACCAGCCGCGCAGCCAGGCGTGGTGAGCCTGGTAGAGCAGATCGACTTCGGCAGGCTTGAGCATGTCGTTCATCTGCATCGTGGCTGCGGCCCTGGTTGCGAAGAAGTGAGGAGGTGACTGTGAATAGTTCTCAATTCTATGCGGGGCAATGCTGTCGGAGCAATGGCATACCAGGAATTTGTCGCGCAAGATTCGGCGATCTTGCGATGAACGGTTGGTCTAACATGGGGCTTTCAGCTCATTCCACGGGTAACGTGCCATGATCCATGCCGATCTCTCGCCGCACGCCTATCAGCAGGCGATCGACTTCCTCAGCGGGCTGGACCCGGACTGGGCCCGGCATATCGCCGCGGTTGGGCCGTGCCTGCACCGCGCTACGCCTGGGCGTGAGCCGTTCGAGGCGCTGGTGCGGGCGGTGGCGTACCAGCAACTGCATGCCCGGGCGGCCGAGGCGATACTCGGGCGCTTGCTGGCGTTGTATCCGCAGGTGGCGTTTCCTGCGCCCGAGCAGTTGCTTGCCACTGACCCCGAGGTGTTGCGCGGTTGTGGCTTCTCGGCGAGCAAGCTGGCGAGCATCCTGCACATCGCTCAGGCTCGGCTCGAAGGGGCAGTGCCCGGGCGCGAGGAGGCGCTGGCGATGAAGGACGAGGCGCTGATCGAGCGCCTGGTGGCCTTGCGTGGCGTGGGGCGCTGGACGGTGGAGATGTTGCTGATCTATAGCCTCGAGCGGTCGGACATCCTGCCGGTGGATGACTTCGGGGTGCGCGAGGGATACCGTCGCCTGAAGGGTTTGGAGAAGGCACCGACGCCTGCGCAGATGCGCTCGCTGGGCGGGGTCTGGAGCCCTTATCGGACGGTGGCGGCCTGGTATCTGTGGCGGGCTTGAGGCGGGGCCTTTTCGCGGGCAAGGGTGTGCTGGCTCTTGTAGGAGCGGGCTTGCCCGCGAAAAGGCCGGCACAAAATAACCCCGCAAGAACCGGAGAGCCCAGCCCAACAGAACCTGCCACGCTGACAACCAATCACCCCAGAGGCCCCGCCCATGCCAGCCACCCCGTACAACACCGATGCCGCCCGCTGGCAGGCCGTCCAGGCCCGCGATCCAGAAGCGGCCGGTCACTTCGTCTATGCCGTGCGCACCACGGGCATTTATTGCCAGCCAGGCTGCAAGTCGCGCATGGCCAAGCGCGAAAACGTCGAGTTCTTCGATGATGCCGTCGCTGCCGAAGCCGCCGGCTACCGTCCGTGCAAACGCTGTACGGCAACCCTCGCCGACCCTGGCGCCAGGCGTACCGCGCTGGTTGCGCGTGCCTGCCGGCTGATCGAATCCCACGACAGCTCGCCTCAACTCGAGCAGCTGGGTGCTGAACTGGGTGTCAGCCCCTTTCACCTGCACCGCTTGTTCAAGGCCGAAACCGGCCTCACACCCAAGGCCTATGCCTCGGCCTTTCGTGCCCGACGCTTGCGTGAAGGGCTGGAGCAGGCTGGCAGCGTCACCGACGCGATCTACGACGCAGGCTACAACTCCAACAGTCGCTTCTATGCAAGCGCGGGCCAGCGCCTGGGCATGCAGCCGCGTGAGTACCGGGCCGGCGGCGTGGGCGCGACCATTCGTTTTGCCCTTGGCCAGTGCTTTCTCGGGGCGATCCTGGTGGCGCAAAGCGAGCGCGGCATCTGCGCGATCCTGCTCGGCGATGACCCGCAAACGCTGCTCGAACAGCTGCAGGACCAGTTCCCCAAGGCCCATTTAATCGGTGGTGATCCCGCTTTCGAGCGCCTGGTTGCCGAGGTGGTGGGTTTTGTCGAGCAGCCGTCGCTGGGGCTGCAACTGCCCCTCGATGTACAGGGCACCGCGTTCCAGGAGCGTGTCTGGCAGGCGCTGCGCGAGGTACCGGCGGGCGGCCGGGTCAGCTACAGCGATATCGCCGAGCGTATCGGCGCACCCAAGGCGGTGCGTGCCGTAGCCCTGGCCTGCGCAGCCAACCGCATTGCCGTGGCAATTCCCTGCCACCGAGTGGTACGGCGTGACGGCGATATCAGTGGCTATCGCTGGGGCGTGGAACGCAAGCGTCAGTTGCTGGCGCGAGAAACGGTCATCACCTGATCGTCGCGGCAGCGTAGAATCCTTCGCCTGTCGAGCTGTATAGAGGGGATTTCGATGAGGCGTGTAAGCCTTGAGCGTTTTTACGTGGGAATTTTGGCTTTGTTGCTGTGGGTGGCGATGCCTGCCTGGTCCGCACCGGCCACGCCGGTATCGAGCCTGGCCGCTGCCGAACAGCAGGTGCTGGACGAAGATGCCAGCCTGGATCAGTTGAGCGACCGGCTCGACCAGATCCGCCAGGGCGTGACCAGCAATGCCAATGACGATCTGCTCTCGCAACTGCGTCAGTCGGCGCTGCAGGTTCAGCGCCAGGCCGATGCCCTGGCCACGCAGCGTACGGCGGATGTCGCCCGGCTGGATGATCAGCTCAATGTGCTCGGGCCGGTGCAGCCCGAGGAGGCCGAGAGCCTGACGCGCCAGCGCCAGCAACTGGACAAGCAGAAAAAGGCCCTGGTGGCCGAGCAGACCGAAGCTACCCAGCTCACCCAGTCGGCGCGTGACCTGTCTACCCAGATCGTCAACCTGCGCCGCAGTCTGTTCAACTCGCAGATCACCAGCCGCGCCGCCAGCCCGTTGAGCCCGGCGTTCTGGTCGAGCCTGATCCGTCCTACCGATGAAGACGTGGCGCGCCTGCGCGACCTGCGCGGCGAGGCGGCAGATGCGGTGGCCAGTGCTCTCAGCGCCGAGCACCGCTGGTTGTTCATCACCGCGCTGGTCGCTGCCGTGCTGGTCTGGACCTTGGTGCGCAAGGTGCTCGAGCGCCTGCTGGCCGACGCGATGATCCGCTGGCTGCCCGAAGGCCGCTTGCGCCGCAGCGCCCTGGCCTTGAGTGTGGCGCTGGCCACCCTGGCGACGATCGCCGGGTCCGTGTCGCTGCTGCGCTGGGGTCTGGAAAGCAGTGCCGAGCTGGGCGCGGATCTGGCCAGCCTGACCAACCACGTCCTCACCCTGGTGGTGTTCAGCGCCTTCATTTCTGGCCTGGGCCGCGCCATGCTGATGCTGCAGCGCCCGTCCTGGCGCCTGCCGCCGATACCCGACGAAGTGGCCAGCGCCCTGGGCTGGTTCCCGCAGGCCTTGGCCCTGGCGTTGGTGCTGCTGCTGACCCAGGAGCGCATCAACAGCGTCATCGGCACCAGCCTGGCACTGACCCTGGCCACCAACGGCCTGACCGCGCTGGTGGTATCGCTGCTGTTCGTCGCTGTGCTGGTGCGCTATCGCCGCACTCGCCGCCAGCATGGGCTGGAGCGCCCGGCGGGCCTGGCGGGTCTGATCCCGTTCGTGGTGGTGGTGTGGGTCATCGCGATCCTGCTGGCGCTGCTCACCGGCTACCTCACCCTGGCCTACTTCCTGACCGCCAAGTTGCTGTGGATCAGCGTCGTGGCGGTGTGCGCCTACCTGCTGGTGACCGTGTTCGGTGACCTCTGCGAAACCTTGCTGTCGCCGCGTCAGCCCGGTGGGCTGGCGCTGGCCTCGGCGCTAGGCCTGCAGCAGCGTCACCAGGCCCAGGCCAGCACGGTGCTGGCCGGTATCGGTCGGACCGTATTGCTGTTCATCGCTGCGCTGCTGGCCTTCATGCCCTCGGGCACCAGCCCCGGCGAGCTGCTGCTGAGCCTGGCCGACTGGGATGGTAGCGGTGGCAAGATCCTCGGCAATCTGAACATCGTGCCCCAGGATATCTTCCTGGCGCTGGCGATCTTCTTCGGCGGGCTGTTCGCCATCCGAGTGGTCAAGCGCTGGCTGAGCGAGCGTCTGTTGCCGGAAACCGACATGGACGCTGGCATGCGTGCCTCTTTGGTGACGCTGGTTGGCTACCTGGGCTTCCTGTTCCTGGCCATGCTGGTGATGTCGACCCTGCACATCAACCTGACCAGCCTGACCTGGGTGGTCAGTGCGCTGTCGGTGGGTATCGGTTTCGGTTTGCAGCAGATCGTGCAGAACTTCATCTCCGGCCTGATCCTGCTCACCGAACGTCCGGTGAAAGTGGGCGACTGGGTCAGCCTGGCGGGGGTGGAGGGTGACATCCGGCGCATCAACGTGCGCGCCACCGAGATCCAGATGTCAGACCGTTCGACGGTGATCGTGCCCAACTCGCAGTTCATCTCCCAGAACGTGCGCAACGTGACCATGGCCAACGCCCTGGGGGTGGTCGGTGTGACCCTGACCCTGCCACTGGAGACCGATGCCAACCACGTGCGCGAGCTGCTGCTGCAGGCCTACCGTGACCACGAGGCGATCCTCGATGCCCCGGCGCCGTCGGTAACCTTCAAGGATTTGACCGCCAGCGGCATGGTGCTCAGCGCCAGCGGCTACGTGGCCGGGCCGCGTCAGGTATCGGGCGCGCGCAGCGACCTGCTGTTCGCCATTCTCGGGCGCCTGCGCGAGGAAGGCATCGCGCTGTCGTCGCCGCAGAGCATGGTGTTGCTGCAGGAAGGGACGCGGGCGGCCGACGAGTCGGTTTGAGGCAGCGGGCCCTCTTCCACAGAGGCTTGTGGGGGAGGGGGTTCGCATGTGATTGAGTGGGGCTGGCAGGTGCTCGCCGAAAGTTTTTTTGCGCCTGTGCGATCG
>NZ_BCBT01000070.1:0-28409 GCF_001320965.1 Pseudomonas sp. NBRC 111143
CGGCGCCTACACCTACCCGCTGCTGATCAAACGCCTGCTGATGTCTGGCAGCCGCTACGAAAAGACCCGTGAAATCGTCTACCGCGACAAGGTGCGGCTGACCTATCCCGAACTCGGCGAGCGCATCGCCAGGCTGGCCAACGTGCTCACCGAAGCCGGGGTCAAGGCCGGTGACACGGTGGCGGTGATGGACTGGGACAGCCACCGCTATCTGGAGTGTATGTTCGCCATCCCGATGATCGGCGCGGTGGTGCACACCATCAACGTGCGCCTGTCTCCCGAGCAGATCCTCTACACCATGAACCACGCCGAAGACCGCTTCGTGCTGGTCAACAGCGATTTCGTCGGCCTCTACCAGGCCATCGCCGGGCAACTGACCACGGTCGACAAGACCCTGCTGATCACCGATGGCCCGGACAAGACCGCCGAGCTGCCGAACCTGGTCGGTGAGTACGAGCAACTGCTCGCCGCCGCCAGCCCACATTACGACTTCCCCGACTTCGACGAGAACTCGGTGGCCACCACCTTCTACACCACCGGTACCACCGGCAACCCCAAGGGCGTGTACTTCACCCACCGTCAACTGGTGCTGCACACCCTGGCCGAAACCTCGGTGCTCGGCAGTCTCGACAGCGTGCGCCTGCTCAGCACCAACGACGTCTACATGCCGATCACGCCGATGTTCCACGTGCATGCCTGGGGCATCCCCTACGCGGCGACCATGATGGGCATCAAGCAGGTGTATCCGGGGCGCTATGAGCCGGACATGCTGATCAAGCTGTGGCGCGAGGAAAAGGTCACCTTCTCCCACTGCGTGCCGACCATCCTGCAGATGCTGCTCAACTGCCCTTCAGCCAAGGGCCAGGATTTCGGTGGCTGGAAGGTGATCATCGGCGGCAGCGCGCTCAACCGGGCGCTGTACGAGGCTGCCCTGGCGCGGGGCATCCAGCTCACTGCGGCCTATGGCATGTCGGAAACCTGCCCGCTGATCTCCTGCGCGCACCTGAACGAAGAACTGCTGGCCGGTGGTGAAGACGAGCGCGTCAGCTACCGCATCAAGGCCGGCGTACCCGTACCCTTGGTGGAGGCGGCCATCGTCGACGACCAGGGCAACTTCCTGCCCGCCGACGGCGAGGCCCAGGGCGAGCTGGTGCTGCGCGCCCCCTGGCTGACCATGGGCTATTTCAACGAACCGGAAAAGAGCAACGAGTTGTGGGCTGGCGGCTGGTTGCACACCGGCGATGTCGCCACGCTCGATGGCATGGGCTACATCGATATCCGCGACCGCATCAAGGATGTGATCAAGACCGGTGGCGAATGGATCTCGTCCCTCGATCTTGAAGACCTGATCAGCCGTCACGTTGCCGTGCGCGAGGTGGCGGTGGTCGGCGTGCCCGATCCGCAGTGGGGCGAGCGGCCATTCGCGCTGCTGGTGGTGCACGAAAGCCAGCAGCTGGACGCCAAAATGCTCAAGGAGCATCTCAAGCCGTTCGTCGAGTTGGGGCACATCAACAAGTGGGCGATTCCGAGCCAGATCGCCGTTGTTACTGAAATTCCCAAGACCAGCGTGGGCAAGCTCGACAAGAAGCGTATCCGCGTGGACGTCACCCAGTGGCAGGCCAGTAACAGTACCTTCCTCTCGACCCTGTAACACTTGCCCGGGTCACGCCTGTTCTGGCGTGACCCGCGTGTTAGAGGTATCGCGCCTTGTCAAACGACGAAATTGAGCCATGCTTCTGCACTGCCAGCGATCGAAGTGGCCATTTGCGATGCCTCTGCTTGCGAGACGCAAATCACACTTTAGAGGGATCAAGCGCGTGTGGCCGCTGGCTATAGTCGGGTCAGGGGATTTTCAGAAATGGGGGAGGGCGCACGCGCATGCCGTGCTGCCTCTGGCAGGAGCCTGCTCGCAGCGCTCGGGGCCGTTTCTGAAAGGACTCACTGCCATAACAAAAAAGTACATGGAGTAGCGTCGATGACATCTGCAAACCCGTTCTGGCGCCGGGCCAAGCTGCCCTTGGCCGTCAGCCTCGCTTCCACGCTCGCAAGTCCCGCATTCGGTGTGAGTTTCAACATCGGGGAAATCGAAGGTCAGTTCGACTCATCGCTCTCCATCGGGGCCAGCTGGTCGACTGCCAATCCCAACAAGAACCTGATCGGCGTCAACAACGGTGGCAAGGGCCTGTCCCAGACCTCCGACGATGGCCACCTGAACTTCAAGAAAGGCGAGACCTTCTCCAAGATCTTCAAGGGTATCCACGATCTCGAACTCAAGTACGGCGACACCGGCGTCTTCGTCCGTGGCAAGTACTGGTACGACTTCGAGCTCAAGGACGAAGGCCGCGAGTTCAAGGATATCAGCGACTCGGGGCGCAAGTCGGGGGCCAAGTCCTCGGGCGCGCAACTGCTCGACGCGTTCATCTACCACAACTACGCCATCGCCGACATGCCGGGTTCGGTGCGCTTCGGCAAGCAGGTGGTGAGCTGGGGTGAAAGTACCTTCATCGGGGGCGGCATCAACTCGATCAACCCAATCGACGTCGCTGCCTTCCGTCGCCCAGGCGCCGAGATCAAGGAAGGCCTGATCCCGGTCAACATGTTCTACATCTCCCAGAGCCTGACCGACAACCTGTCGGCCGAAGCCTTCTATCAGCTCGAATGGGACCAGACCGTCACCGACAACTGCGGCACCTTCTTCTCCCAGCCCGACATCATCTCCGACGGCTGCACCGACAACCTGCGCGTGCTCAACAGCAGCCGCACGGTGCCGGGCGCAGCGCAGCAGTTCCTCGCCACCCGTGGCGTGAACATCAACGAAGAAGGCGTGATGGTGCGCCGTGGCCCGGACCGCGACGCGCGTGACAGCGGCCAGTTCGGCGTGGCGCTGCGCTACATGTTCGAACCGCTGGACACCGAGTTCGGTGCCTACTTCATGAACTACCACAGCCGTGCGCCGATCTTCAGCGCCACCGGTGCCTCGCCTGCGGTGTTCGCCGGCATTCCGTCGCTGCCGGCCAGCCTGCGCCCGCTGGCGCCGCTGATCGTCGCGGGCAACTCGCAGTACTTCGTCGAGTACCCTGAAGACATCCGCCTGTACGGCCTGAGCTTCTCCACCACCCTGCCCACCGGCACGGCGTGGAGCGGTGAAATCAGCTACCGTCCCAACGCTCCTGTGCAGTTGAATACCACCGACATCCTGTTCGCCGGTGTGCGTCCACTGGGCGGCGCCCTGGCCAACGCTTCGCTGCTCAACGGTACCCCGGGTCAGGACCTGCACGGCTATCGCCGCAAGGAAATCACCCAGTTCCAGACCACCCTGACGCACTTCTTCGACCAGGTGATGGGCGCCAGCCGCATGACCGTGGTAGGCGAACTGGGCGTCACCCATGTGGGCGGCCTGGAGAGCGCACACGACACCCGTTACGGCCGTGATCCGGTATTCGGCCCAGGCCCGCTGCCGGCCACCGGCGGCGCCAACACCTGCCAGGCACTCAATGCCAGCACCATCGCCGGTGCCGGTGCAGGCGCCTCGACCACCAACCTCAACCGCAAGTGCGAAAACGACGGCTATACCACCAGCACCTCCTGGGGGTATCGCGCCCGGGTGATCTGGGACTACAACGACGTCTTCGCCGGGGTCAACCTCAAGCCCAACGTGGCCTGGTCCCACGACGTGTCCGGCTACTCGCCAGGCCCTGGTGGCAACTTCGAGGAAGGCCGCAAGGCGATCAGCCTGGGCCTGGACGCCGAGTACCAGAACACCTACACGGCGAGCCTGTCGTACACCAACTTCTTCGATGGCAAGTACAGCACCGTGGATGACCGCGACTTCGTCGCCCTCAGCTTCGGCGTGAACTTCTAAGAACTCTGATCCAGGACGACAACGATGAAGATGACCACAAGTCTGCTGAAAGCCGGTGTGCTGGGCATGTCCCTGCTGGCGACCAGCGTCATGGCTGCGGTTTCCGCCGATGAGGCGGCCAAGCTCGGTACCACGCTCACGCCGATGGGCGCGGAGAAGGCCGGTAACGCCGATGGCTCGATTGGCCCTTGGGAGCCGCTGTCCAAGACCGCCGGCAGTGTCGATGCCAGGGGCTTCCTGTCCGACCCGTACGGCAGCGAAAAGCCACTGTTCACCATCACCGCCGCGAACGCCGACCAGTACAAGGACAAGCTGGCCCCTGGCCAACTGGCGATGCTCAAGCGCTATCCGGACACCTACAAGCTGCCGGTGTACAAGACCCACCGCGGCGCCACCGTGCCGGATGCCGTGTACGCCGACATCAAGTCCAACGCCACCCAGACCACCCTGGTCGAAGGCGGCAACGGCCTGAACAACTTCCGCGGCGCGATCCCGTTCCCGATTCCCAAGAGCGGTGTCGAGGTGATCTGGAACCACATCACCCGTTATCGCGGTGGCAGTGTGTCGCGTCTGGTCACCCAGGCCACGCCGCAGCAGAACGGTTCCTATAGCCTGGTGTATTTCAACGACCAGTTCGTGTTCCGCGACAAGATGAGGGACTACGACCCGAACAACCCGGGCAACGTGCTGTTCTACTTCAAGCAGGAAGTGACTGCGCCGGCGCGTCTGGCCGGGACCGTGCTGCTGGTGCACGAGACCCTCGATCAGGTCAAGGAACCGCGCAAGGCGTGGATCTACAATGCCGGCCAGCGCCGTGTGCGCCAGGCACCGCAGGTTTCCTACGACGGCCCGGGTACCGCCGCCGACGGCCTGCGCACCTCCGACAACCTGGACATGTACAACGGCGCGCCGGACCGCTACGACTGGAAGCTCGAAGGCAAGAAGGAGATGTACATCGCCTCCAACGCCTACAAGCTCGACGATCCGAAGCTCAAGTACGCCGACATCATCAAGGCCGGCCACATCAACCAGGACCTGACTCGCTACGAGCTGCGTCGTGTGTGGCATGTGGTCGCGACCCTGAAGCCAGGCCAGCGCCACATTTACGCCAAGCGTGACTTCTACATCGACGAAGATACCTGGCAGGCCGCGGTGATCGACCAGTACGACGGGCGCAACCAGCTGTGGCGCGTGTCCGAGGCGCATGCCCAGCCGTACTACAACAACCAGGTGCCGTGGTACACCCTCGAAGCGATCTACGACCTGCAATCGGGCCGTTACCTGGCGCTGGGCATGAAGAACGAGGAGAAAGAATCCTACAACTTCAACTTCACCGCCAACAAGGCTGACTTCCAGCCTGCGGCCCTGCGTCAGAGTGGTATACGTTAAGCTGCAACCAACTCCGTGTAATCTCCCAGAACGCCCCGGCTTGCCGGGGCGTTTCTGTTCCGGTCGGTTCACCAGGCTGACCCGGATCAACCCCGCTAAGCTTGAATCTTCCAGAATCAGCCTTATCTATTGGTCATCTCAGGCAGGTTCTTCATTACAGGTGCTGTCCATCGCTCCGCCTGCCCTTTAAAGGAAGGTATCCCCATGCGAATAGACCGACTGACAAGCAAGCTGCAACTGGCATTATCCGATTCCCAATCCCTGGCCGTTGGCATGGACCATCCGGCCATCGAACCTGTGCATCTGCTGCAGGCTCTGATCGAGCAGCAGGGCGGTTCGATCAAGCCCCTGCTGATGCAGGTAGGCTTCGACATCAGCAGCCTGCGCAAGGCGCTGACCAAAGAGCTCGACCAGCTGCCGAAAATCCAGAACCCCACGGGCGACGTGAACATGTCCCAGGACCTGGCGCGCCTGCTCAACCAGGCTGACCGCCTGGCCCAGCAGAAGGGCGACCAGTTCATTTCCAGCGAGCTGGTGCTGCTCGCCGCCATGGACGAGAACAGCAAGGTTGGCAAGCTGCTGCTTGGCCAGGGCGTGAGCAAGAAGGCCCTGGAAAACGCCATCAACAACCTGCGCGGCGGCGAGGCGGTCAATGATGCCAACGCCGAGGAATCGCGCCAGGCGCTGGACAAGTACACCGTCGACCTGACCAAGCGTGCCGAAGAAGGCAAGCTCGATCCGGTGATCGGCCGTGACGACGAAATTCGCCGCACCGTGCAGGTACTGCAACGCCGCACCAAGAACAACCCCGTGCTGATCGGCGAGCCCGGCGTCGGCAAGACCGCCATCGCCGAAGGCCTGGCCCAGCGCATCATCAATGGCGAAGTGCCCGATGGCCTCAAGGGCAAGCGCCTGCTCGCCCTGGACATGGGCGCGCTGATCGCCGGTGCCAAGTACCGCGGTGAGTTCGAAGAGCGCCTCAAAGGCCTGCTCAACGAGCTGTCCAAGCAGGAAGGCCAGATCATCCTGTTCATCGACGAGCTGCATACCATGGTCGGCGCCGGCAAGGGCGAGGGCGCGATGGACGCTGGCAACATGCTCAAGCCGGCCCTGGCCCGTGGCGAGCTGCACTGCGTTGGCGCCACCACGCTCAACGAGTACCGCCAGTTCATCGAGAAGGACGCAGCGCTCGAGCGGCGTTTCCAGAAGGTGCTGGTCGAGGAGCCGAGCGAGGAAGACACCATTGCCATCCTGCGTGGCCTGAAAGAGCGCTATGAAGTGCACCACAAGGTTGCCATCACCGACGGTGCGATCATCGCTGCGGCCAAGCTCAGCCACCGCTACATCACCGACCGCCAGCTGCCGGACAAGGCCATCGACCTGATCGACGAGGCCGCCAGCCGCATCCGCATGGAAATCGACTCCAAGCCAGAGGTGCTCGACCGTCTTGACCGTCGCCTGATCCAACTGAAGGTGGAGTCCCAGGCTCTGAAGAAGGAAGAGGACGAAGCGGCGAAGAAGCGCCTGGAAAAACTCACCGAGGAAATCGAGCGCCTTGAGCGCGAATATTCCGATCTCGAGGAAATCTGGGCATCGGAAAAAGCCGAGGTACAGGGTTCGGCGCAGATCCAGCAAAAGATCGAACAGGCTCGCCAGGAGCTCGAGGCCGCCCGCCGCAAAGGCGACCTGAGCCGCATGGCCGAGTTGCAATACGGGGTGATCCCCGACCTGGAGCGCAGCCTGCAGATGGTCGATCAGCACGGCAAGACCGAGAACCAGTTGCTGCGCAACAAGGTTACCGAGGAAGAGATCGCCGAGGTCGTCTCCAAGTGGACCGGCATCCCGGTGTCGAAGATGCTCGAAGGCGAGCGCGAGAAGCTGCTGAAGATGGAAGGCCTGCTGCACGAGCGGGTGATCGGTCAGGACGAGGCCGTCACTGCCGTGGCCAACGCCGTGCGCCGGTCGCGTGCCGGGTTGTCCGACCCGAATCGCCCGAGCGGCTCGTTCCTGTTCCTCGGCCCGACCGGCGTGGGCAAGACCGAGCTGTGCAAGGCGCTCGCCGAATTCCTCTTCGACACCGAGGAGGCCATGGTGCGCATCGACATGTCCGAGTTCATGGAGAAGCACTCCGTCGCTCGCCTGATCGGCGCACCACCAGGCTATGTGGGTTATGAGGAGGGCGGCTACCTGACCGAAGCGGTGCGTCGCAAGCCCTACTCGGTGGTCTTGCTCGATGAGGTGGAGAAGGCGCACCCGGATGTGTTCAACGTGCTCCTGCAGGTACTTGAGGATGGCCGTCTGACCGACAGCCACGGGCGTACCGTTGATTTCCGCAACACGGTCATCGTCATGACCTCCAATCTGGGCTCGGCGCAGATTCAGGAATTGGTCGGCGACCGTGAGGCGCAACGTGCAGCGGTGATGGATGCGGTGGGTTCGCACTTCCGTCCGGAGTTCATCAACCGGATTGACGAAGTGGTGGTGTTCGAGCCGCTGGGCCGCGAGCAGATCGCCGGTATTACCGAGATCCAGCTGGGCCGCCTGCGCGGTCGTCTGGCCGAGCGCGAGCTGTCCCTGAGCCTGAGTCCGGAAGCCCTCGACAAGCTGATTGCCGTTGGCTACGACCCGGTGTATGGCGCACGGCCGCTCAAGCGTGCGATCCAGCGCTGGATCGAGAACCCGCTGGCGCAACTTATCCTCGGTGGCCAGTTCGTGCCGGGTGCGGCGATCACGGCGAAGGTGGAAGGCGACGAGATCGTCTTTGCCTGAGGGTGTTGCCATCGCGGGCTTGCCCCGCGATGGCACCTGCGCAACCCCGCAAACCCCTGATTTTTCGGCGCTGGATCTAACTCGCTGAAAATTTTGAAAAAAATGCTTGCACAAAAAAACGAGTGCCCCTAATATTCGCCCCGCTGTCAGGCACTACGCAGATCACCGGCGGTAAAGATGATCTGAAAACAACTTACAAATCAGTAAGTTGGGTAAAAAAAAAGTGGTTGACAAGCAAAACGAAGAATGTAGAATAGCCGACCTCAGCAGCGACAACGCTAAAGAGATTGAAGCTAACACAAGCTTCGAAGCTGTAAGAGTTGTACGAAGTTCAGTTCCGCGATAGCTCAGTCGGTAGAGCAAATGACTGTTAATCATTGGGTCCCTGGTTCGAGTCCAGGTCGCGGAGCCAATTTCGGGGTGTAGCGCAGTCCGGTAGCGCGCCTGCTTTGGGAGCAGGATGTCAGGAGTTCGAATCCCCTCACCCCGACCATTTTCCGGGTCGTTAGCTCAGTTGGTAGAGCAGTTGGCTTTTAACCAATTGGTCGTAGGTTCGAATCCTACACGACCCACCATGTAAAAAGGGCATCTCGTATGAGATGCCCTTTTTCTTTTGTCTCGAGAAAATCATTTCGTAACTCGCGGCTGTTTTCCTGGGGTACGTACCAACTGTCCTGTGCAAAATCGGAAGGCCAGCCACAATCTCTGTGGCAGCGCCGACTTGGCGCGCGAGGGGCTGCTGGATATCCTCCCAGCGATTATCATTCGACCAGCCTGCTGCCGCGGTCAATCTCGGCACCGCCGAGCACAGCGGCATCGGTTTGCCCCGTATCGTGCAAAGGGTCAGTGCTGCGAGGGCTGCATGACCGTGGCGATATCCGCGTCGGTGCGGCAGGTCTGGCGAGAAGCGAAGAGGGTGTACTGATGGCAGGCAGGTTGATTTACCTGATCGGGCCGTCCGGATCCGGCAAGGACAGCCTGCTGGACGCCGCCCGCGAACAACTGACAGCGCGTGGCTGTCGCATTGCCCGGCGGGTCATCACCCGGTCTGCCGAAGCGATGGGCGAAGCCGCCCTGGCGGTGAGCGCCGCACAGTTCGAGCAGATGCGCGAGGACGGCGCATTTGCCCTGCACTGGCAGGCCAATGGCCTGCATTACGGCATTCCACGGGTCATCGACCAGTGGCTGGGGGAAGGGCACGACGTGCTGGTGAACGGCTCGCGTGGCTACCTGAACACGGCGCGGCAGCGTTATCCGAATTTGCAGGTGGTGCTGCTCAGTGTCGAACAGGACATCCTGCGCCAGCGCCTGCTGGCGCGGGGGCGTGAGTCGCAGGAGGAAGTGGAGGCGCGCCTGGCGCGTAATGCCCGCTTTGCCAGCGAAGCGCGCGAGGCCGACCCCGGCTTGCTGGTGCTCGACAACTCCGGGCCACTGGCCGACACCGTCTCGCGTCTGCTCGCGCACCTGGAGCGGCCATGCAACTGACCCTGCTTGGCACTCTGCCCTGCCGGTCACGCCAGAGCTTGCGGCACCTGCGCGGCGACGTGCTCGCAAAAAGGGCCGCAAAGCGGCCCTCGTGATCTCAGCTGATCAGTGCAGCTTCAGGCGCGGCTCGGTGCCGCGGCCGATCTTGCTGCCGATCATCAACATCGCCGTGCGGAACACCCCATACAGCGCCATCTGGTGCATGCGGTACAGCGACACATAGAACATCCGCGCCAGCCAACCCTCCAGCATCACGCTGCCGGTCAGGTTGCCCATCAAGTTGCCCACCGCCGAGAACCGCGACAGTGACACCAGCGAGCCGTAGTCCTTGTACGCGTAGGTTGGCAACGGCTTGTTCTCCAGCCGCGCCTTCAGGCTCTTGGCCAGCATCGAAGCCTGCTGGTGCGCCGCCTGCGCCCGTGGCGGCACATTGCGGTCGCTGCCTGGTTGCGGGCAGGCGGCGCAGTCGCCGAAGGCGAAGATGTCGTCATCCCGCGTGGTCTGCAGCGTAGGACGCACCACCAGCTGGTTGATCCGGTTGGTCTCCAGGCCGTCGATATCCTTGAGGAAGCCCGGCGCACGAATACCTGCCGCCCACACCTTCAGGCTCGCCTGGATCACTTCGCCAGTCGCGGTTTTCAGTCCTTCCTCGGTCACTTCGCTGACCGCAGCGTTGGTCATCACCGTCACCCCGAGTTTCTCCAGGGTCTTGTGCACCGGCACGCTGATGCGCTCCGGCAGTGCTGGCAGCACGCGCGGGCCAGCCTCGATCAGGGTGATGTGCATGTCCTTGGGCTGGATGCGGTCCAGGCCGTAGGCCGCCAGCTCGTGGGCTGCGTTGTGCAGCTCCGCCGCCAGTTCCACACCGGTCGCACCGGCGCCGACGATGGCCACGCTGATCTGCTCGCTGGCCTGATCGCCCGCGTGGGCACGCAGGTAGTGGTTGAGCAGTTGCTGGTGGAAGCGCTCGGCCTGCTTGCGGCTGTCGAGGAACAGGCAGTGCTGCGCCGCGCCCAGGGTGCCGAAGTCGTTGGTGTTGCTGCCTACGGCGATTACCAGCGTGTCGTAGCCCAGGGTGCGCGCCGGCAGCAGCTCGCGGCCTTCTTCGTCGAGGGTCGCGGCCAGCTGGATCTGCTTGCCTTCACGGTCCAGGCCGCTCATGCGCCCCAGCTGGAAGTTGAAGTGGTTCCACTTGGCCTGGGCCACGTAGTTCAGCTCGTCTTCCGAGGAGTTCAGCGAACCGGCAGCCACTTCGTGCAGCAGCGGTTTCCAGATGTGCGTCAGGTTGGCGTCGACCAGAGTGATCTCGGCGCGCTTGCGCTTGCCGAGGCTCTTACCCAGGCGGGTCGCCAGTTCCACGCCGCCGGCGCCGCCGCCGACAATCACGATGCGATGAGTCATGGGGATATCTCACAAGTTTTACGGAATTCCTGGACACAAGGTCCGGCCGCTGCGTGCGAGAGAGGAGGGCGAGCGCAAGGCAGCTCATAGCACCAGACCACTCAGCAAGCGGCTCAACAGGCCCAGACCAATGGTCACGATCACCACCAGGGCAAGGAGCAGCCAGGGCCTGAAAGGCTTGCGCTCGACTTGATGCTGGGGGGCTCGCAGATACTCATCGACGCGACGCTGATCTTCCGGATTCAGGCGGCTGGTCATGGTGGGCCTCGTGGGTAGACGCTTGGGATGACGAGAACGCTACAACCTTTCCTGCAGCGTTATCGCAAGCACGTGAAACAAATGATAATACCTTTCATCTCCGCCGCCGAGTGTACGCCATCGCAAAGACACCCGGCACGCGATCAAAGACTGATACCGACATCGAACAGAATACTGCGCCCCAGGTTGCCGCGCAGGAAATCCGGCGCGTCCGGGTGGGCGAACAGCACCCGGGCGAAGGTCGGCCCTACCAGCGACAACGAGCGCCAGCCCTGGCGCAGGTATTCGGTGGGCGGTGGGAAATGGCTGTTGAGGTCGAGCACCTCGCGCTTGAGGCTGGCGAAGGCGATGATGTCCAGCTCGCCCAAGTCCAGCCCGCGCTCGCGATAGTTGTGCGCCTTCTTGCGCAGGGTCGGGGCCAGGCGCGCGAGCAGCTCCTGTGCGCTGATTCGCCGGGGGCGCGCCTCGCGGCGCACCAGTTGGGCCAGGGAGAAGGCACTGCGCCGACGCTGCAGCTCCTCGCGCCATTCGTCGTTGAGCCGACGCCCTTCGTCGAGGACGAAGAACACCTCGAACGCCGCATCGCGAAACAGCACGTCAGGCGGCTCCTGGCCGGCCGGGGTGAAGTCTTCGCTGCGGTAGGGAATGTTCAACCCTTGCAGCAGGCGCTGGCAGACCCAACGCTCACGCTCCCATTTGCGGGCATTGGACAGGAACGCGTTGGCTTGTTCGGCCTGGATGGTAAGCAGGCGCAGGTAGTCTGAGTCATCCATGGGAACAAGCTTAGCCTGCAATTGTGAAGGATAAGGGCTTGTTTGTTCGTGGGAATCGTCATCAGGGAATGGGTGTAGACTCGAAAGCATCCGACATGCACGCGAGGTCGCGGTGATCAGCGCACAGGTCCTGTCCTCCACCAGTCTCACGCTTGGCTGGCTGGCCTATGTTCCCCTGTTGATCTGGGCGGCCAGTCGCACCCGCTGGGTCGAGCTGTTCAGCGACCCGCGCCGCCAGCACCTGCTGTTCGGCACCGTGTTCGGCCTGTTCGCGCTGTGGCTGGTGCGGCGCGATTTCGACACTGGCGTGTCCTATCACTTCATCGGCATGACCGCCGTGACCCTCCTGCTGGACTGGCCGCTGGCCATACTCGGCGGCTTTCTCGCCCAGCTCGGCCTGCTCGCCCTTGGCCGCCAGGACCTGGCAGCGCTGGGCGTCAACGGCCTGTTGATCATCGGCTTGCCGGTGCTGGTCACCGAGGTGTGCGCGATCCTGGTCGAACGCGCCCAGCCGCGTAACCTGTTCGTCTATATCTTCTGTTCGGGATTCTTCGCGGCCGCCCTGGCGACCTTGCTGTGCCTGATGGCCGCGTTGGGTGTGCTATGGCTGGACGGGCTGTTCGCCATGCCCGAGTGGCTCAGCGATTTCGTCGGCTACCTGTGGCTGATGATGTTCCCCGAGGCCTTCATCAACGGCACCGTGATCAGCGCCCTGGTGGTGTTCTGCCCCGAGTGGCTGGAAACCTTCAACCGCACCCGCTATCTGCAGGCCCCATGGAAGGATGACGAGGGCCAGGGGAAGGACTGAATCGCCTCTAAAAACGCCTGTAGAAACCCTCTGCGGGAATGGCACCAGCAAAGCCTGGGCCATCCCCACCCCTCATCAAATCAATGCCGAGGCTCAAGATCCCCCGAATACAGCTCATCCTCCGACTCCGGCGCCGCTGGAATCTTGTGCTCCTCGGCCGCCCAGGCCCCCAGGTCGATCAGCTTGCAGCGATCCGAGCAGAACGGCCGGTTCGGGCTCTTCTCGCTCCATTCCACAGGTGCGCCACAGGTCGGGCAATCGACGGTCATTGGCTGGCTCAAGGCTGGCCTCCTCGCAAAGTCAGGTAAAAGGCATGCAACTGGTCGATCTGCTCATGCAGCCACGGCAGGTCGCGGTCATTGACCACCACATCGTCGGCATGGCGCAGGCGCTCTTCCCGCGCCAACTGCGCCTTGAGAATCGCCTGCACCTGCTCCTCGCTGGTGTTGTCACGCTGCAGCGTGCGCGCGATCTGCAGCGCTTGCGGCACATCGATCACCAGGATGCGCTGGGTCTTCTGGTACTGCCCCGACTCGATCAGCAGCGGCGACACATACACCGCATAGGGCGACTCGGCCTTGGCCAGGTAGCTGAAGATCTCCTGCCCGATCAGCGGGTGCAGCAGTTGCTCGAGCCAGCGCCGCTGCGCAGGGTCGGCAAAGATCTGCTGGCGCAGGGCCGAGCGATCAAGGGTGCCGTCATCCAGCAGCACGCCCGCACCAAAGCGCTCGACGATGCTCGCCAGCGCCGGCCGACCCGGCTCGACCACCCAGCGCGCCGCCTGGTCGGCATCCACCAGGTGCACGCCAAGCTCGACGAAGCGCTCGGCGGCGGCGCTCTTGCCGCTGCCGATGCCGCCGGTCAGTCCGAGAATCCAGGGGGTAAATGCAGCAGTGGTCATCAGTATCCGAGCAGTTGCATGTAAGAAGCGTATATTTCATCACCCCAGAGCCATGCGATCCAGCCCGCAATTGCCAGATAGGGCCCAAAAGGCATCGTTGCCCCCAGCGAAGCCTTGCGCAGCCGCAGCAGACACAGCCCGATCACCGCCCCCACCACCGACGACAGCAACAGTGTCAGCGGCAGCACCTGCCAGCCGCCCCAGGCGCCCAGCAGCGCCAGCAGCTTGAAATCGCCATAGCCCAGGCCCTCCTTGCCGGTGACCAGCCGAAACAGCCAATACACCGACCAAAGGCTCAGGTAACCGACCACCGCACCCCACAGCGCATCGGCCAACGGCACGAATACCCCGAAGGCATTGACCACCAGCCCCAGCCACAGCGTCGGCAGTACCAGCACATCCGGCAGCAATTGATGCTCCGCATCGATCAGGCTCAGGGCCAGCAGGCACCACGTCAGCACCAGCGCCAACAGCGCCTGCACGCTCACCCCGAAATGCCACGCCACCACCAGCGACAGCCCCGCGCAGGCCAGTTCCACCAGCGGATAACGCAGGCTGATCCGCCCCTTGCACGCCGAGCAGCGCCCACGCAGGGCCAGGTAACTCACGACCGGAATGTTTTCCCACGCCCGAATCCGATGCCCGCAGCCCGGGCAGTGCGAGGCCGGCAGGCACAGGTCGAAACGCTCATGCGCCTCCACCGGCATCCCCAGCACCTCACGCGCCTCGTTCTGCCACTGGCGTTCGAGCATCACCGGCAACCGATGCACCAGCACATTCAGAAAACTGCCCACCAGCAGCCCGAGCACGGCTGCACTCGCCAGGAAGAACCCTGGCTGGTCGGCAAGAAAAGTCCACAGATTCATGTCAGATCAGGCTACCCAACTGGAAGATCGGCAAGTACATGGCCACCACCAGGCCACCCACCAGAACACCGAGGATCAGCACGATGGCTGGCTCCAGCAGGCTGGTCAACTGCTCCAGCGCTTGTCCGACCTGCTCCTCGTAATGACAGGCCGCCTTGTTCAGCATCGCTTCCAGCGTGCCGCTCGACTCACCGATCGCCGTCAACTGCACCAGCAGCGGCGCGAACAACGGCTCCAGCGCCATCGCCTGATGCAGCCCCAAGCCATTGGCCATGCCTTGGCGCAACTGGCGGATCGCCCGCTCGTGCAAGGCATCGCCGCTCGCCGCCGCCACGGTTTCCAGCGCATCGAGCAACACCACCCCCGAACCATAGGCCGTCCCCAGGCTGCGTGCGAAACGCGCCAACGCCGCATGGCTCAACAAGCGCCCGAACACCGGCACCCGCAGCGCTTGGCGAATCATCCACAACCGCCCCGGCAAGTGCTCCCGATACAGCTTGCGCACCGCCAGCCCCGCCACACCGAATATCCCCAGCGCACCGAGCAGATGCCGCCCCAGCGCGTCAGACAATTCGATAACCCACCGCGTAAAGACGGGCAACTCCTTGCCCACCCCCGCAAACATCCCCTCGAAACGTGGCACCACCTCCAGCAACAGCAACGCCGACACCCCAAGCCCCGTCAGCAGCAGAATGAGCGGATACAGCATTGCCTTGCGCACCCTGCGCCGCAGCGCCTGACGCCGTTCCAGCAGGTCTGCCAACTGCTCCAGTTGCCGATCCAGCGTCCCCGACTGCTCCCCGACCCGCACCAGGTTGCAGTACAACGCATCGAACCAACGGGGGTGCCGCTGCAGCGCATCCGCCAGCCCCAACCCTGCAGAAACATCCTGCTGCAAGCGCCCCAGCAACCGCACCATCCCAGCGTCTGCACCACTGCGCCCCATCACCTCGAACGCCTGCAACAGCGGTACCCCCGCTTTCAACAGCGTCGCCAACTGACGCGAAAACCCCGGTGCATCCACCTTCTCCCGCCGCACCGGCAGCTTCCAACCCCGCCCACCCGCCGGCCACACCCGCGCGCCCTTGATGCCCTGGCGCAACAACCCCGCCTGCACGAATGCCGGGCTACGCCCCTGCATCTGCCCACTGACCCGCGCCCCCTGCGCATCCACGCCTCGCCACGCATACAACCGAGTCGAATCCTTCATTCGCCAGCTCCTTGCCACACCCGACAAGCCCCGTAACAGCTTGCCGCGCCCATCCCAGGGCAGAAATTCCAGACGCTCACTAGAGTAGTTGAGCGGACACGACGTCCAGCCACGCAGGGGTGACAAAAGGTGTCCATTGGGCTCTACTGCGCCCCAGCCGACCCCGGCCCACCCAGCGGCTCGAGGCCTGACCGAATCGACAAGGAACCTGTTATGAAAGGGCAACGCGGTATCACCCTCATCGAACTGATGATCGTCGTCGCGATCATCGGCATCCTCGCGACCATCGCGATCCCCATGTACACCAACCACCAGGCCCGCACCAAAGCAGCGGCCGGCCTGCTGGAAATCTCCGCGCTCAAGACCCCGATGGACCTGCGCCTGAACGAAGGCAAGGACGTCGCCGACGTTGCCGCGCTAGGCGGACAACCCACGACCAACCACTGCGCCATCGTTGCCACCGGCAATGCGGCTGCAGGCACCGGCAGCATCGTTTGCACCCTCGCGGATGCGCCTGCGAACGTGGTGGGCAAGCGCCTGACACTGACCCGCGCGGCGACCGGGTGGGCGTGCAGTACCGACATCGAAGAGGATCTTGCGCCCAGTGGCTGTGCAGGTTCGGCGGGGCAGGGTGGGGCGCAGGGTAATAAGTGAAGGGAAACAGGGGTTTGCGTATGGATGGCGGCGGTGGTAGCTTTGCGGACACGCCGGTGTAGCTCAGTCGGTAGAGCAGCGCACTCGTAACGCGAAGGTCGCAGGTTCGATTCCTGTCTCCGGCACCAGAGACCAGTTTCCAGAAGTCTATGACTGTCTACGAAACACCCAGCAAAGCCCGCCTAGCGCGGGCTTTGTTGTTTTTGCCTGTCTCGTTTTGTCTCTGGGCATCTACGCGATTTAGGGATATGGTTAGGGATATCTCGGTTCGACAAGGAAACGTATCCCTATGGCGCGCACAGTGGTGCCTCTCACCGATCCCAAATGTGATGCGGCCAAGCCTCGGGAGAAGGATTACAAGCTGTTCGATGGCAAAGGCCTCTACCTGCTGGTGAAGCCGTCAGGGGTCAAGACCTGGCGTATGAAGTACACCAAACCTGATGGCCGTGATGGTTTAGCTACGTTTGGCAACTATCCGGCGCTCGGCTTGAAAGCGGCCAGGGAGCGACGCGCTCAGGCGCTTGAACTCCTTGCTGCTGGGAAAGACCCCATCGAGCAGGCGCGCTTGGACAAACAGGAAGCGGTCAATGCCCGAGCGAATACCTTCCGTTTGCTTGCACAGGAATGGCATGCGGCCTGCGCTCGTAAGTGGACACCTGGTCATGCCTCCACCGTTTGGCGACGCATTGAATCCCACCTGTTGCCCACTCTCGGTGATCGTCCGGTCGCGGAGCTGAAAACACGGGATCTGCTTGTTCCGCTGAAAGCGGCGGAAAAGCGGGATACCTTGGATACGGCTGCACGCTTACGCCAGTACATGACGGGCATCCTCCGTATGGCGGTTCAGCATGGCCATTTAGATTTCAACCCTGCGATCGATCTGCAAGGCGCCACGGCGACCCGCAAAACAGCGCACCGGCCTGCTTTGCCATTCGAGCGCTTACCTGAGCTTCTCCAGCGGATAGATGCCGACAGCGGGCGCGGCCTGACCAAGCTCGCGGTGCAGCTGACCTTGCTGGTGTTTATCCGCTCTAGTGAGCTCCGATTCGCTCGCTGGGGTGAGATCGACATGGGAAGGTTGATGTGGGAAATCCCTGGTGAGCGAGCGCCCATCGAGGGCGTAAAGAACTCCCATCGCGGTTCGAAGATGAGCACACCCCACTTGGTACCGCTCAGTCGCCAGTCAGTTAGTGTCTTGGAGCGAATCCGCGATCTCACCGGCCGATTCGACTTGGTATTTGCAGGTGATCACCATCACTGGAAACCCATGAGCGAAAACACCGTCAACAAGGCCCTTCGACGCATGGGTTATGACACGAAGTTAGAGTTGTGTGGCCACGGTTTCAGGACAATGGCTTGTTCAGCACTAGTTGAGTCGGGGTTGTGGAGTAAAGACGCCGTCGAACGACAGATGAGCCATCAGGAGCGAAACACGGTGCGCGCAGCGTATATCCACAAAGCAGAACACATTCAGGAGCGAAGGCTCATGGTGCAGTGGTGGGCAGATTATTTAGACGCCAATCGAATGGAAGCGATCACCCCATACGACTTTGCCCACCGAGATGCTGTCGCGAGCGACATTTGAGATTTCAAGCAACGCATGAGGCATCAAGAGCCAGCGATACGTTACGGTCGTCAATGCTCGTGGATCGTAGCCACTAATTGGGGTGTTTCATGTGCAACTCGTGTTTCGGGGCTGGTGGAACCGTTGAAAATCCTAGCCTCCGGACTGGTAACACATCGCTGGCCCACGCGGACAAGCAGGTGTATCAAAGCTATATGGTGTTTCGCACCACTGTTGCCTGTCGGCAGCATAGCGATCATCTATCGCGCAGGCTCATTTTTCGATCAAGGGGGCGTGGGGTGTGATCTGGTCCGAAAATGAGGTGGAGCAATTCACGTTCGAGCTTGCGAATACTGACATCAGTAGCCTGCTCGATGAGATCCAGATGATGGAGGATGCTGTAGCGGAAGTTGCACTTTTCCCTGAGTTTCGTGAGCACTTTCGCCAGGCATTTGATGTGATAAACGAGGCAGCTTCATATTGGCTCGAGGAAGGCTTGGGGTATTCCAGTCAAGCAAGGCGGGTAATCCATGAGACGTTCAGGCAGCGAGATCTCATTTACGAGCGATTGTGCTATGCCCAGTCGTTCTCGCTGCCGGATGTAGTGCGTCAGGTGCTAGGTCAAGTTGAAGCTATTTCTAGCTCTCGAATGGCGGCGAGCTACGCCTTCGCGCAAGCGCTGGACGCTGTTCAGGTGCTGGCTGACTGGTTGGGGAATGTTGAGCTCAATGTGTACGACATCAACCCTGACTTAGCCGAATTCCTAAGGCTGAATGATCCCGAGTTTTTTCACACCATGGTTGAGCGCCAACGCCGTACCCAACCGCGCAGGGAAGCTGAGGTCAGAGAGACCTTTGCCCAGTGGGTGGCTGAATCGGAAAAGGTTTTGATGCTTGCTGACCTTCATCGCCAGTCTGAAGTCGCGTTGAGCTCTGGGACGCTTCAGCCAGGTAGTTTTTTTCCAACAATGATCGACAAAATCTACACCGTGAAAAGCTCCGAGAGGGCGCGCTTGGCTGGCAAGGGGAACAGTCGGCCAGGTACCGCTACTCAAGATGGAAAGGCGAAGAAGCGGGAGCTCACTCGGGCCGCCGTTGAGCGTATCAAGAAGTCCTATCCTGAAATTGAACCTAAGGCACTGCTGTCCAGGTTGGTCGGCATAGAGGGAATCGGAACGCGCGACACGATAAGGGAAAATCTCAGAGCGCTGGGAGAGTACGGCCCGAGGAAAAAAAGAAAAACGAGCGGACCGTGTTGATTCGTTTTTGAGTTTTTAGTCTGTGCCTGTCTCTGTAGATATAGGCATGACTATGACCACTCTCTCCGCAGCAAACACCCTCCATTCTGGGCGCGACCCGCAGACCACACTGATACGCATCACTGAAGTGATGGCCATTGTCGGGTTGGCCCGCCCCACGATCTACAAGCTGATGCAGCAGGCCGAGAGTGGCTTTCCGCTGCCGGTGAAGCTGAGCAACAGCAACGCCCGGGGTGCCCCGGTAGCCTGGGTTCTTTCCGAGGTTCAAGCATGGACGCGTAGCCGCATTCAGGCTCGTGACCGGGTGGCAGCATGAGCGTGCGCCATTATCACTTCACTGGCCCATTCCATGATCCATATGGCGCAGCGTTCTGCCTCTACAAGCATGGGGATGTCAACTGGCGCCACAGGATCATTGCTGGAGTGAGTTGGAACGGCCAGTCCCAAGAGGCGTTCTTTTTCAACCCAGATGGCCTAGCCATTCCGCTGCGCGCGAACCCTTGGGAAATGCCCGCGTTCATGCGGAAGCATGGAATCCGTCGTGAGTTCTCCACCATCGTGGGAGAAGGGCCGTTCGCAATGGACAAACAGCGTCGTTTGGCTCTCACGGCCATGCAACTAGCTGAATGGGTAACCTACTGGTTCACCGATGAGAGTTATCTCTATTCGAATGATGTTGAGGTTTGGGAGGGCTGGGTAGCGAACGATCTGGAGGAGGAGCAGGCCACCAGCGAACAAAGTCATGCATTTGGACGAGACCAGACAGACCTGGATACTTTCGTAACTGAGTGCGTTGCAAAGCGTGAAGAGTGGCTCGCCGAGGAGTACCGCCGCCGGTGCAGGGAAGATGCGAGGATCTTCGCCTGGCTGAAAGGCGAAGGACCCCCACTAACACCCGGCAACTGACCGCTCCGGCCCGCACCGCTCAAACGAAAACGCCCCCGGCGGCTACCGAGGGCGTTGAGGTAAGTCTTCATGCCTGCTCAATCTAATCTTGCATTCGCGCTTATGCAAGTAAGTGCACCTGTTGCGCTTCTGATCACTCACGTTTACTCTGTAGTCGTCGCTGCAAATTCAGCGACCGACCTTGGCCGGTCGAACTACTCAAGGCGCACAAGCGCCCACCATACGATTGCAGGCGCTTTTTTTGTGCCCGCAGTTTCGTGTTATGGCGGCTGTGCGTGGGACACCTTCGGGTGTGCCGGGTGCCTTGAGTCCCGGTCGGCCAACCCGCGTACAGCCGTCACCATTCCTTGCTTGGCCGCAAGCGGTGATGGCTCCTCAACTCAAGGAGCAACACCCAATGCACGCCCTCCGTCCGTCCAAAATTCGCGCCGCTGCCCATCGGGCATTGGCTCTCGCCGCTCTTCACGCCGACTCCAGCCTTCGCACTCGTCTTGCCCGTTACAACGACCATATGGCCAAAGCCCGCGCCCTGGAAAATACAGGGGGTGCGCAATGAGCACTTCTCTGACTATGGCCCTGCCCGAAGACATCCTCGCTGTTCCTAAACAGACTGATGCCGGTATTCCAGTCGATGCCATCACTTGCGCGGTAGAGCGTGCGAACGCTGTTCTGCTGCTGCTAGAAGATCAGTTCGAATGTGACGCCCCTCGCTTGGCAAACCGCGTGATCGCCGCTGCCCTGTGGGACGTACGCGGGACGCTGGGGCTGATTCGCACGCTGGTGATTCATGCTGACGAATCAAGCCGTCGCTCGGTATCTGGAGGTGCGCAATGAAGGCCTTATTGGAGATCAACACCGCTGGCGGCGCCACCTTTGCCAATTGCAACTCGCAGAGTTCACCGCTGTTCCGTGTTAACGCCGGCATTTCTTGTGAGGAAGCGCTTGAACAAGCCTCGCTTCTGATGGACTGCATCAATAAGCTCACTCTGCGGGGTGGGATGGAAAATGAGAATGGGACGGTGGTTTGGGCTGCTCATTACCTGGGGGAAATGGCTAAAGCCCTCATTGATGACGTCGCCACAGGGCTTCAAGTTGCCCAAGGCGGTGGCGCATGAGCGGAACCACAGTCAACAGCCGTCGCCCCACCTTCGCGCAGGTCAAAGCTGAGGCGCTGTGTCAGATTGATCGGGTGCTCTCCCACTGGCTGCCAAACGGAAAGCGTGTAGACGGTGGCAAGGAATACACCGCACCGAACCCCACCCGAAATGACAAGCACGCCGGCTCTCTGAAGATCAGCCTGACCAAGGGCACGTGGGCTGACTTTGCAACGGGTGACAAAGGCGGCGATTTGATCGACCTGGTGCGCTATCTCGAAAGCTCCTCTGACGTTGATGCATGTCAGAAGCTGGTCGAGTTTCTGCGTATTGATCCTTGTGGCGCGATCTCGGCTCAGCCGGTTAAAAAGCCAGCAACCGCTGAATGGCAGGCGGTATTACCGATCCCCGCTGAGGCGATGACCAAATGCCCAAGCAAGCACCGACAGCATGGGGCTCCGTCGAAAGTTTGGTGTTACCGCAATGGCCAAGGCGACCCCTTGATGGTTCTCTATCGTTTCGATGTCGCCGGTAGTCCAGAACAACCCGCCAAGAAGGTATTTGCGCCGCTCACGTGGTGCACGCGTGGCGCGCAGGGACCGGCTCAATGGCGCTGGCAGGGCCTGGCTGAGCCACGCCCACTGTTACGCCTGGACGAGCTGGATAAGAAGCCAGACGCGCCAGTAATTCTGTGCGAGGGCGAGAAGGCCGCTGATGCAGCCCAGGTGCTTCTGCCCAGCCACGTGGCCACCTGCTGGCCGAACGGCTCCAACTCTTGGCATAAGGCAGACTTCACCCCCTTGCAGGGCCGTGGGGTGCTCTTATGGCCCGATAACGATGACAGCGGTGCGAAGTGTATGCAGGCGGTAGCCGCCAAGCTGGCGGAAATTGGTTGTGTAGTGCAAACCGTCGAGCTATCAGTGTTCAAGCGCAAGCCTATGCTCAAGGGCGAAACGCCGAGCTTTGCCAAAGGCGGACGCTGGGGCGACGGTGATGACGCCGCCGATGCACTGGAGAGAGGGTGGACTGCTGCGCATTTCGCATTGCTTGCTAGCACCGGTGAGCTGTTCGGCGGCGCGAGCCAGAGCACTCCATCGGTTGTCGAGGTGGTTGATGCGAAGCCAAGCAAGGCGAAGGAAGGGAAGGCCCGTCCCAGTCGGGATCTACTCCCGACTGGCTTCCGCCTGACAGAAGAAGGCGTGTTCTACGCCACCGAAGATGGTGAGGCACGCCCCGTATGTTCGCCCCTGGAAATTCTCGCGCGCACCCGCGACGAGAAGGGGCATAACTGGGGGCTGCTCGTCGAGTTCGACGACCCAGACGGTGAAAAAAAGCGCTGGAACATCCCGGCGCGGACTATGACCGGCGATTTTGGCAAAGACGTATTGGGCCCCTTGGTCGACATGGGGCTGCGCCTGGCTGGATCTAGGTCAGGTAGGCATGCGCGCAACGACCTGCAGAGCTATCTGCAGGGTTTTGATAGCTCGCAGCGAGCACGACTGGTTACCCGTCTGGGCTGGCACAACAATGCATTCTTGTTACCTGATCGTCAGGTCGGTCAGCATGGTGAGCACCTGCATTTCTATGACGCTGGAGCCCAGCTACCGCCAATCAACGAGTCGGGCACCCTTGAGCAGTGGCAGAGCCAGATAGGCGCTCTCTGTGTCGGTAATCATCGCTTGGCGTTTGTTGTCAGCACGGCCTTTGCCGGCCCCTTGCTTCATCTGTTGGGACATGAGTCCGGCGGTTTTCACCTTTACGGTGACAGTTCCGGCGGGAAGACCACGCACTTGCAAGTGGCCGCCTCAGTATACGGCGGACCACGATTGGTACGGTCTTGGCGGTCCACCGACAACGCATTGGAGTCAATCGCTGCGGCGCACTCTGATGGACTTCTGATCTTGGATGAAATCGGCATGTGCGACGCTCGCATTATCGGCGAGACCGTCTACATGCTCGGCAACGGCACCGGCAAAGCCCGGGCGAATGATCGAGGGCAAGCAGGCCGTACCGTACAAGAATGGCGACTGCTGTTTCTTTCGACCGGTGAGAAGACGCTGGCGCAGCACATGGCCGAAGCCAACAAAGAGCTCAAGGCTGGCATGGAGGTTCGCATGCTGGCGGTACCGGCGAACGCCAGCAAAGGGTTAGGGATGTTCGACACCCTGTGTGGATTTGAAGATGCCGCAGCGCTCTCAGATGCGCTCAAGCTGCGGGTGAGCAAATTCTACGGTACGCCGCTCACAGCATTCCTGGAGGCCCTGTGCGCTCCCGGCAAGCTTCCCGGTCTGGTGAGCATCTTGCGTCGTACTGTCGAGCAGTTCATCGCACAAAACCTCCCGGCGTCAGCAAGTGGGCAGGTCCAGCGTGCTGCTCTTCGCTTCGGCCTGGCCGGGGCCGCGGGCGAGCTCGCCACTGCCTTGGGCGTGACCGGCTGGCCAGACGGCGCTGCGCTCACGGCAGCTCGCGTTTGCCTGCACGCATGGCTGGCGGAGCGCGGCGGTGCTGGGAACATGGAGGGGGAAGCCATCATGGCACGCCTGCGCCAAGTCATTGAGCGCTTCGGCGAGAGCCGGTTCACGCGGTGGGAATCCATCGCCGCGAAGATCGATGAGCACGGCCCTCGCACGATCGACCGTTTGGGCTTCCGCAAAACTATGGAGCACGGCATGGGCGACACCATGCACACGACCATCACCTACTACGTGCTCCCGGAGGCGTGGCGATCGGAGGTGTTCCGGGGAATGAACATCACGGCCGTTAACCGCGAGCTGATAGAGCGGGGTGTTCTACAGAGCGGTAAGGACGGAAAGGCGTCCTGCACTGTGAGGCTGCCTGGCATGGGAATGCAGCGCTGTTATGTGGTGCTCAGTGAGCCGAGCACTGAGGCCTCGCTGGCTGAGGCTGTGGCTGCCTAAAAGCAGCCCTTGCACATGAGGCTTACCGGCGCGTCCGGCCTCGCCAGCCGTTCAATTGATACCTCAATTTTATGGATGACAAATGAATGAAAAGCCTTGAACAACTGAACACTGAACGCTGCCAACACCAAGCAGAACTCCAAAGACTCGAAGAGCAAATCGCTCAGTGGGAAGTGCAGCTGAGTGCCCCAGATGGCGCTGAAACGTCAGCCGGCGATGACCTACAAATTCGCCTGCGAGAGGCAAATTCCAAAATCGACAACATTGAATTCAAAATTACCGTCATTGATCAGGACATTGCATGGTACGACCGAAAAGCCAACAGCTCCGAGCTGATGGCAGGATATAAAGAAACAATGGGCAACTGGGAAATTGATAAGGCTGATCTAGAGGGGAAGCGGAAGTTGCTGAGCAGTCGGTTGGCGGAAGCAAGGAGCCAATCCGATAAGCAAATCGCTGATGCTCGCCAGGCTGAGGAGGATGCAGCAAGGGCCCATGCCCAAGCAATTGCCTGGAGCGACGTCGAGGGCGAGAAGAAGGCTGCCGATGAGGCACAAAAGGCGGCAAAAGCCTTGGGCTTTGCTCTGGAGCATCAGCGTCGCCAAGGCTTGATGATTGCTGCAATGGAACTGGAAATTGAAACCATCGACGCGCATATCGAGGAAGCTGATCAAGAAATTATCAGGGCCGAGCGCTGCGCAGTCTTGGTGGCACTGGAGCGCCTGGAAGAACAATGGGATATGTCAGTAAAACAGCTTCTTGATCTCGGGGCGAAGTTGTATGCGGCGAAACGCTACATGGGGCGAGAAGGAATGGCATTTCATCGCTTCCACGTGAGTAGTCAAATTGAGAGCTTTACTCACTGGAGCGACCGAGATTTGGCTGAAATGAGTTGGAAGTATACCCCTTCACTGATTATTGATGTCCAGCTCCACGATTATGATCAAATTAGCGCAGCAGCTTAATTAGGCGCCGACGTAAGTGTCCGTTAAGCACTCGGCATAGAGCAGTAATGGCGGCCAAGTATCGTAACTGTTAACTGGTCGCCATCCACCGTCAAGATTTTTATCTAGCTGGATTGAGTCAAAGTGTGCTGTTTCTCATCGTCTAACTCGTTAGTTCGCCCTGGGTAGTAGGCACTTTTAAGCGATTCGCTTATCTCCACCACAGCTATGGTGTGCCACGATCGGGAGGAGCTATTGCCGTATCCAGGCTCGTACTGACGCAGGACTATTAGGATGAGCAAGTTCACATTATTCGCAGATAGATACCTCTGGATAAGGTCCGTACGACAAGTTAGCTGAGTGCCGCTGGAGAGGTGATCATCGTTACGGTCTGCTCGCTGATTCCAAATTTGAGATTGCACCAGGACAGCGCCTGAGGGATCAATCCACCGGCGTCCATATGGGGCTTCTTCGGTGATTTGTGCGAAATCATTTACCCGCCTAGCAAGTTTTAAACGCGATGCTGCTGAGGCTGCACCCAGGGTGTCGTATTCATCGAGCCCTTCAGCATGGCTGACGTCAACAATCCAAGGTATAAGAGGCAAATGCGAGCTGGCGTCAGACTCTGTATCCTCATACTCGTCCAATCGAGGTATATAGGCATGGAACGGCTCCTCATTGGCTAGGGCTGTTGCGACCCGCGCGCTTTCCTCAGTCGAAACAAAAGCTGATCGGATATGGACATCGATGCCATCGATAGATTTCCACTCGCCGTCTACCACTACCCATTCATCCAGATTGCCATTGATGCCTAGTAGTGATTGCAGCGTACTCGCTGCTCCGGTTAGGACCACTTTACCCCCGGACGCTTCCCTTAGGTTGATGCGGGTGGGCAGAGGTCGTCGATCAGTAGCATCGGCTAACCAGAACCCGTCTTTGCGGGTAAGCACTCGCTCACTCAACCATTCTTCCCACGGGTCCCCATCCCTATAAGGCCCCTGAATCACAGGGAGCTTAGCGAGAAACTCACCGGCCACCGCATGTAGGGCATGCCAACATAATTGCTCACCATAGCTGTGTTGATCGTGAGAAAGTCCACGAGCCCTCCCGCGACGATATATGGACCGTCCTCCTTGATCTGACATATGAGTGATTTGAGCATCGTGATGTCTCACCCATAGGTTTACAGCATCTTCTGTATACCAATGCGGCTGGCCAAATACTTCACCTAATCCAGCGACATCAAGCTTGCCAAAGTCGTGATCGAGATAGAGTGGCTTAAGTGGTTTTGGTACGCCATCTGGACGCCCTTTGTAAAAAGTGCCTCCGAGATGTTTGCTCGACTTTTCAATTGGGTAGGGAGAGTGATTGACGCGTTCAAGCTCATCCAATCTTGCTGGCTCAAGCCTAAGTTGGCCCTGATCATTACACGTGAGTAGTGCCTGTACGGAGAAGTGCTTGAAAAGTACATGAGGTTCTTCCACGTCCAGCGCGATCCGTTCCAGCAGAGCTTGGTGTTTGCTCACCTCTGCGGGCTGATCTAAAGCTATACGTGCCAACGCTATCAGAAGCCAGAGCTTTGCATGGAGATGGAAGAAGGGCAGTTCGGGAGCCTGAAAAGGAGCTGCATTCGTGGCATCAAACTTCGACACAACCTTGTCCAAAATATCAGTTTGGCCAAGGCGCATCGCAACCCTTAGGCTGTGAGCGGCCATCCATCGTCTTTCGGCCTCTGGTGCGCCAAGTGCGAACCAAATGAGTCCTGCGGCCACCTCTGATTGATCTTGAGGTGGGTAAAGAGAAGGTTGCCAGGGGCCGTCCAAAACAGAAGACGCCAATTTTGCAGCCCCGGTATTCAAAAGTCGATGAATAGCTGTTTGTCCAACTCCCTCTGCGGCTGCACCATTCAGTGTGGTCCCTAGATTCAACCACACAGATGCCGGTACATCAAAATTGGGGTGAGAGAACTCTGTAATTAGCTCAAGTATAAGTTTTTGGCGGTCTTTGCCTGTCACCGTGGAAAGCTCATCGATGTCCGAGGTACTTAGGTAACCAAATGATATGAACTCATCTGCGCAGTGACGGATAATGATAGAGCCACAATCATAAAGAGCGTCGGAAAGAGCGTTGGATGCTTGTGACCAAGATTCTTTGCAAGCGCTAAGAATGCGAATCTTCTCATGGAGCGTTAATTGCTCCTGGCGTGCAATTGTGGTGACATAATTTGACCATTGTCCGTAAGGGACTTTGGTCTGCAACTGCTCGAAGAAGTTCTCTTGAATTCGCCTGCCCCAACTATTCAGCTCCTGAAGTTTCTCTAGTGCTTCAGACAGGGAGAGATCGTCTGTAGGGTTGATTGCCAGCATCAGTGACTCAAGTAACTTTTCTGCGTCAGTTTGTTCTCTTTGACGTCGATCGATAACCTCAGAAGCAGGGGCGCCTCGCCAATTATTCAGGTCGTTGTACTCTCGCGTGGAGACCTCAATGCTTTCAGCCAGTGAGGATAGATATTTATAATCATAAGAGTCTGTGCCTAAGGCGGATTTGGCCAGGCCTGCTAAAGCACGCGGTACTGCTGGGCTGAAGCCATGTGGATTGTTTTGATGATACTGGGTGATTAATTCTCGTATTAGGTCATCCTGTTGACTAAGCTGCAGATGCTCCAAGGAATCAATTAGTTGCTCCGTGCCGCATACCCACAGCTCTGCAGGACTTGCAGTTCTGAGCATTGCAAGCGCAGCATTCGGGTGTATCTTCCTAGCGTGGATCAAGCCCCGAATATATGGGAGAAGTGTGTAGTCGAGTGTGACCCTACCTCTGTCTTCCCATCGGGAAAGCTTTGCCAGCCCCTTCAGTCCTGAGGCTTTTGCCATTGCCATGCCATACATGCCCCAGTTGAACTTATTTTCCTCATCACCAAGATTAAGTTCGCAGATGTTGGATAGCGTGTGGCAGTCTTCCTCAGAAAGCTCCTCTCCATGCAGAGAGGCTGCAAATTGCATCAGCTCATTTACGAACTGATAGTCGCCAGACCCAACAGCATCTAACTGCTCCAAGCCGCGGTGAAAATAGACGGCCGCCTCTTGCTTGCTAGCTGGCGATACAGCTTGTGCTAGATCAGCAAAGAGCTCCGCACGCTGTTTAACCTCATCCTCTTGTTCGATGGCCAGCCTCACATTATTTGCTGTTGATCCTGCTAGTATGTGTAGTTCGGGTCTGACGGCCAGCACGCTTACGATTCTAATTAGATTCGAAATTTCGGATACTCCGCGTGCTTTTACTGCTTCCAGATAGTGGACAACCTCAGAGACTTCTAGAGTGGACGCCGCTTCAAACGTTAGCGTTAGGG
>NZ_BCBT01000071.1:0-27850 GCF_001320965.1 Pseudomonas sp. NBRC 111143
CTTTTAAAGACCTGAAACCCGGCAGTACACTCGAAGGTGAAGTGCAAAGGCCGGGATACACGCTCACGCTGAATCCCAATACCAGCGATGCCACGTTCATGGTGATCGACCGCGACGGTAATAACAGCCTTGTGGTCTTCGGAAATAACGGGCATTGGCCGGTTGAGGCGTCCTTTGAACTGACCTTCGACAATCCCACAAACTATGTAGCGCTGGAATGCTTCTCTTCTTCCTGGGGCTATAGCCGTGTGGTCATCTATGACAAAGACGGCAACCCGCTGCACGATGCCCCTGTCAATGTCGGAACCGTTGTGAAGTATTCCGGCCCCGGTATCTATCGAGCAGTCTACGAAGGCACCGTGGAAGAGTTCGGACTGACGATGCGTTTGATCTCCGTCACCCATGGACTCGCCCAGATCAAGGGCTCCTGAGTGCTGCGGCCCGAAGGCGCTGACATCGCCAGCGCCTTCGGGCCGAGAAGCCACCTCCCCCTACGGCATCCCCAACCACTCCGGCAACGCCAGCGAAATAAACGGCACATACGTCACCAACACCAGGAACAGCAACAGAATCGACAACCACGGCAACGCCGCACGAATCGTCTGCCCCAGCGTCAATCCAGTCACCGCGCTGGTCACGAACAGGTTCAACCCCACCGGCGGATGCACCAGGCCGATCTCCATGTTCACCACCATCACGATCCCCAGGTGAATCGGGTCGATGCCAAGCTTCATCGCGATCGGGAAGAAGATCGGCGCCAGGATCAGGATGATCGCCGAGGGCTCCATGAAGCTCCCCGCCACCAGCAGCACCACGTTGACCATGATCAGGAAGCCGATCGGCGTCAGGCCTTCGGAGAGCACCCACTGGGTGATCTGCTGGGGAATCTGCTCGGTAGTCAACACGTGGGCGAAGAGCATGGCGTTGGCGATGATGAACAGCAGCATGATGGTCAGGCGGCCGGACTCGAGCAGCACCTTGGGGCAGTCCCTGAAGCTCATGTCCTTGTAGACGAACAGCGCGATGAACGCCGAGTACACCGCCGCCACGGCCGCGGCTTCGGTGGGGGTGAACATGCCGCTGTAGATGCCGCCGAGGATGATCACCAGCAGCAACAGGCCCCAGAACGCGCGGCGGGCGGTGCGCAGCCATTCGGCGAAGCTGGCACGCGGCTGGGCGGGGAGTTTCTTGATGCGGGCGACGATGTAGATGGTCACCATCAGGAAGACGCCCAGCAGGATCCCGGGTATCACACCGGCCATGAACAGCTTGCCGACCGAGGTTTCGGTGGCGGCCGAGTACACCACCATCACGATCGATGGCGGAATGAGGATGCCGAGGGTGCCGGCGTTGCAGATGATCCCGGCGCCGAACTCCTTCGGATAGCCCGAACGCACCATGCCGGCCACGGCGATGGAGCCGACTGCGGCGACGGTGGCGGGCGAGGAGCCGGACAGCGCGGCGAACAGCATGCATGCCAGCACTGCGGCAATGGCGAGGCCGCCGCGGATGTGGCCGACGCAGGCGTTGGCGAAGTCGATCAGGCGCTGGGCGACGCCGCCGGTGGTCATGAATGCGCCCGACAGCAGGAAGAACGGGATCGCCAGGAAGGTGTAGCTGTCGGAGGTCTCGAACAGCTTGATCGCCAGCGAGCTGAGCGAGTCCTGGCTGAACAGCAGGATCGACACCGCGCCCGACAGGCCGAGGGAAATGGCGATCGGTACGCCGAGGAACATGAACACGAACAGCAGCAGGAACAGGCAGATAACGGTCATCAGTGTGACTCCTCGCCCGGGTTGGCCAGTTTGCTCGCTTCCGCTGCTTCATCCGCGAGGCCGAGGCCGGTCTGGCGGTGGGTGAAGATGCGGTAGAGGATTTCCAGGTAGCGCACGATGATCAGGGCAAAGCCGAACGGCACGATCATGGCGATGTGGCCGATCTTGATGCCGTAGCGGTCGAGGTCTTCGGCACCGATACCGGCGACGAACACCGCGCTCACCCACTTGATGCTGGCGACCAGGAACAACCCGGCGTAGGCCAGGCAGCAGGCGCAGGCGATCATCGCCAGGATGCGTTGCACCGGCTTGCGCGCGCGCCGCACCAGCACATCGACGCCAAGGTGGCCGGCGGTGCGTACGCCGTAGGCGATACCGAAGAAGATCAGCCAGCCGAACAGCGCCTTGGTCAGGGCGATGCTCCAGGTCATTTCCTGGGCGTAGCCCATGAGGTGGTCGCCGATGCCGAGCAGCAGCTCGCTGGCGAAGGTCCAGTGGTCGCTGAGGGTATAGAACAGGGTGTAGAGGTTGTTCAGCGCCACATAGATGAAGGTGATCAAGGTCATGGCTGCCAGGAGGAAGGCGATCATGCCCTCCTCGAAGTGCTCCCAGACGCGTCTGATCCTGTGCATGGGCATTCTCCGGACAGAAGGAAGCCGGGCCACCTGCGCTGCAGGTGGCCATGGGTGATGGAGACGACGATCAGGACGGCTTGTTGGCGTCGTCGGCAGCCTTGATCAGGTCGGCGCCGATCTGGTCGGAGAACTTGTCCCACACCGGGCGCATGGCTTCACGCCACTGGGCGCGCTGCTCAGGCGTCAGCGGGTCGATCTCGCTGGTCTTGGCATCGATGATCTTCTGCCGGGAAGCCTGGTTGAGTTCCTCGGCCTGCTTGTTCACCTCGACGGTGACCTTGTCCATGATCGTCTGCAGCTCGCCGCGCACGTCTTCAGGCAGGCTGTTCCAGAACTTGGCGTTGGTGATCACCATGTAGTCGATCAGGCCGTGGTTGGTCTCGGTGAAGAACGGCTGGACTTCGTTGACCTTCTGGCTCTCGTAGTTCGACCAGGTGTTCTCGGTGCCATTGACGGTACCGGTCTGCAGGCCCTGGTAGACCTCGGCGAAGCTCATCTTGCGCGGGTTGGCGCGGATGGCCTTGAACTGCTCCTCGAGCACGCTGGAGGCCTGCACACGGAACTTCAGGCCGCGGGCGTCCTTGGGCAGGATCACCTTCTTGTTCGCCGACAGCTGCTTGAGGCCGTTGTGCCAGTAGGCCAGGCCACGGATGCCCTTGTCTTCCATCGAGGTCAGCAGCGCCTTGCCCTGCGGGCCTTGCTGGAAGCGGTCGACGGCGGCGAGGTCGTTGAACAGGAACGGCAGGTCGAACAGCTGCACCTGCTTGTTGTAGTGCTCGAACTTGGCCAGCGACGGCGCGAGCATCTGCACATCGCCCAGCAGCAGGGCTTCCATCTCCTTGCCATCGCCGAACAGCGAGGAGTTGGGGTAGACCTCGACCTTGACCTTGCCCTTGAGCTGCGGGTCGGCCTCGACCAGTTTCTGGAACATCAGCGCGCCCTGGCCCTTGGGCGTGCTGTCGGCCACGACGTGGGCGAACTTGATGATCACAGGATCGGCAGCCTGGGCGAGCCCGGCCATGGACACGGCGGCGGCGCACAACAGCGCCTGGGTCAGCTTCAACATCGGTGTCACCTTTTATTGTTGTTGGAAGGGGTCAGCAGGGAAGCGTTGCCAAGGGTACGATGGCCCAATCGGGCGTGTTTCGAGAATCAGCTTTTGTGTAAGCCCGCGTTTGGCTGGGGTGAACGCTCCTGGATGGGTGGGGGATGGCACCGGCTATGCCGGTGATCGCGGGACGAGCCCGCTCCCACAGATACATCAGCGGGTATGGCACCGGCTTGGCCGGTGTTCGCGGGCAAGCCCGCTCCTACAGATACATCAGTGGGTATGGCACCGGCTTTGCCGGTATTCGCGGGCAAGCCCGCTCCTACAGGTACAGCGTTGAGCCCAGAGTCAGCGCTGTAGCTGCCACTGTCTTGTTCAAAGTCTTAAACCAGCCCAGCTCCTGTGGGAGCGGGCTTGCCCGCGAAAAGGACACCGCGGTGTCGGGCACCGGCTTTGCCGGTGTTTGCGGGACGAGCCCGCTCCTACAGGGATTGGGCTGGCCTTTAGATTTGATCAAGACAATTGCACCCACAAATGCATCGGTAGGGATGCCGCCGGCTTGCCCCGCGAAAGGCCTAGGTGCTTTCGGCCAATGCCAACAGCCGCTGCGCCCGCAACAGCACCGGCGCGTCGATCATCTGCCCATCGAGCTGGAACGCCCCGGCACCCTTGGCCGCCACACTGGCGTCCACCACCCGCTGCGCCCAGGCCAGCTCTTCGCTGCTCGGCGCCAGCACGCCATGAATCAACGGCACCTGGCTGGGATGGATGCACAGCGCCCCGCCATAGCCCATGTCATAGGCATGGCGCATGGCCCGCTGCTGCCCTTGCGGGTCGCCAATTGCCGGAAACACGCCGTCCAGCGGCGGCGCCAGGTCGGCGCCGCGTGAATGCAGTTGCACCGCCATGCGCGCCTGGTCAAGAAAGCGCTGGGCCGAGGCGCTGTCGGTGTTGAGGTTCAGGTCCAGCGCCAGGTCCAGACTGCCGAACGACAGACGCTCGACCCCCTCGGCACCGGCAATGCGCTCCAGTGCCAGCAAGCCCTTGGCGGTCTCGATGATCGGCAGCACCGGTTTGCCAGTGCGCGCAGCGACTGCGACCTGGGCGGCATTTTCCACCTTGGGCAGTAGCACGGCGCTGACGCCGGACTGCTGCGCACAGAACGCCAGGTCATCGGCATGCCCGGCATGTTCCGGGGCATTGACCCTGACCCACACCCGCGCCTGCGGATGCGCCGTGAGAAAGGCTGCGAGATTGTCACGCGCCTGAAGCTTGAGCCGCTCCTCGACGGCATCCTCGAAATCGACGATAACGGCATCGGCGCCCGCAGCCAGGGCCTTGGCAAAACGCTCGGGACGGCTGCCCGGCACGAACAGCGCCGAACGGACGATGGTTTGCGGCATCAGCTATCACTCCTTGTCATCAAACGACACCGGCAGCCGCCAGTCGGGCTTGGTCGTCGGCCGAGAAACCCAGCTCCTCGAGGATCGCCGCGCTGTGCTGCCCCAATCCCGGCACCGGGTCCATGCGCGGGGTAAAGGCGGCGTTGCGCCCCGGCGGCAGCAACGACGGCAGCTTGCCAGCCGGGCTGTCGACCTCGCGCCAGCAGTCGCGGGCCTTGAGCTGCGGGTGCTGCCAGACGCCCTGCATGTCGTTGACCCGGGCATTGGCGATCTGCGCGTCTTCGAGACGTGCCACCACCTCATCCAGCGACAGTTCGGCGAAGCCGTCGATGATGATCTGGCGCAGCACCTCACGGTTCTCCGAGCGCCGGAAGTTCGCGGAAAAACGCGCATCGCTGGCCAGCGCCGGGTCGAGCAGGACCTTTTCACAGAACAACTGCCATTCCCGCTCATTCTGCAAACCGAGCATGATGGTGCCGCCACCGCCGGTGGGGAACGGCCCGTACGGATAGATGGTCGAGTGCGAAGCGCCGGCCCGCGGTGGTGGCGGCGCGCCGTTGTAGGCGTAGTACATCGGGTAGCCCATCCACTCCACCAGGCTCTCCAGCATCGATACGTCGATGCGGCTGCCGATACCGGTCTTGTCACGCAGCAGCAGCGCCGACAGCACGCCGGTGTAGGCATACATACCGGCAGCGATATCGGCGACGGAGCATCCGGCCTTGGCCATCTGCTCGTCACCCGGCCCGCCGGTCACCGAGAGAAAGCCGCCCTCGCTCTGGATCAGCAGGTCGTAGGCCTTCTTCTTCTCGTACGGGCCACCTTCGCCGTAGCCGGAAATATCACAGACGATCAGCCGCGGAAAACGCGCGTGCAGGGCCTCGAACGACAACCCCATGCGCGCCGCCGCACCCGGTGCGAGGTTCTGCACCAGCACGTCGGCCTTGGCCAGCAGCGCCAGGAGGATGTCGTCGGCCTCGTCCTGCTTGAGGTCCAGGGTCAGGCTCTGCTTGGAGCGGTTGGTCCAGACGAAGTGCGAGGCCAGGCCATCGACACGCTGGTCGTAGCCACGGGCGAAGTCGCCGCTGCCGGGGCGCTCGATCTTGATCACGCGCGCGCCCAGGTCCGCGAGTTGGCGAGTGCAGAACGGCGCGGCGATGGCATGTTCCAGGCTGACGACAGTGATGCCGTCCAAGGGGCGGGGAGCGGATTGGGTCATGGCAAGTTCCTGTTCGGTGTTCAATGCAGGTCCGCCAGCGACTGCGCGTCACGCAGTTGCCAGACGCGCTCGATCAGCGCACGGCCCTCGGCCTCGCTGCGCTGCCCGGCATAGGCCAGCAGGCGCTGGAACTTGGCCTCCAGCTCCGGGCGCGACAGGGTATTGCCGGGGTCGCCCTTGGGTTCGTCGATGGCCGCGCTGAACTGCCGGCCATCGACGCAGCGCACCTCGACCCGACCCAGCCAGCGCGCCGGGTAGGCGCCGTCCACTTCGGGGTCCAGCTGCATGCGCACCTTGTCGCGGAACGCAGCGATGCGCGGGTCGGTCAGTGCCAGGTCGCGGAACTCCAGCAACTGCGCGCTGCCGTGCACGGCGATCAGGCCCAGCACCGTGCCCATGGAGAACTTGGCCTGGTGCACGGTGCTCGGCGTGGTCACCCGCCCCAGCACATCGATGGCGCCCTGGTGCACGCGGGTGATGACTTCAGCGATCTGCTCATGGCCCAGCCCCTCGCGCTGCATCAGGTGCAGCAGCGCATCAGCCGCCGGGTGGGTGTGGCGGCACGAGGCGTGGAACTTGAACGAGGTTTCCGCCAGCGCCCAGCGCGTGCCGAGCCGGTCGGAGAGCCGCGCAGGGTCGGCGTCACTGGACATGCCCGCAGCCATGCCCTGGTCACCCTCGAGAATGTTGCGCGCACCGCTCAGGCCATCAGCGGTGAGGTAGGCGGCAAGCAGGCCGTCGGCGGCTGCCTTGGCAGTATGCAGTTGCTTGGAGTCGGCGGCGTCGCGCAAAAACTCCCACAGCCCTGCAGCCTGGGTACCGGCGCTGCCGAGCAGGTTGATGAACTGCTCCTGGTTGAAGTCCAGCAGCTTGCCCACGCCCACAGCGGCAGCCAAGGTGCCGACCGTGGCGGTGGTGTGGAAGATCCGATAGTGCGAACGGCCAAGGAATTCGCCGATGCGAATGCCGGCTTCGTAGCCAGCCACCGAGGCCAGCAGCAGGTCCTGGCCGGACTTGCCCAGGTCTTGCGCGGCCGCCAGCACGGCGGAGAACACCACGGTGGCCGGGTGCAGCACGGAGCTGTTGTGCAGGTCGTCCTGCTCGACCAGGTGCGAGGCGGCGCCGTTGACCAGCGCGGCGAAATAGGCCGAGGTGCGCCGGCCATTGGTCAGCACCCGCGCACGGCCTGACGAGGGCCCCATGCGCTCGGCGTAACGCTCGAACAGCGGGATCGGGTGCGATCCCTGGCTGGCCAGGGCCGAGCCGAGCCAGTCGAGGAACAGGTCTTCGGTGCGGTCCAGCACGCTGCCGGGGATGGCCTCATAGCGCAGGTCGGCCAGGAAGCTGGCCAGGGCTTGGGTATCACGCATGGTCGGCTCCTCAGAAGCTGCGCGGCAGCTCGAGCAGGTGCTCGGCCACGTACGACAGGATCAGGTTGGTGGAGATCGGCGCCACCTGGTACAGGCGGGTCTCGCGGAACTTGCGCTCGACGTCGTATTCGTTGGCAAAGCCGAAGCCGCCGTGGGTCTGCAAGCAGGCATTGGCCGCCTCCCACGAGGCCTTGGCGGCCAGGTACTTGGCCATGTTCGCCGCCGCCCCGGCGTTGGCGCCGCTGTCGTATTCGGCGCAGGCGCGCCAGCGCATCAGGTCGGCGGCCTCGATCTCGATATGGGCTTCGGCGATGGGGAACTGCACCCCCTGGTTCTGTCCGATCGGGCGGCCGAACACCACGCGGTCGCGGGCGTACTGGCTGGCCTTTTCGACGAACCAGCGCCCATCGCCGATGCACTCGGCGGCAATCAGCGTGCGCTCGGCGTTCAGGCCGTCGAGGATGTAGCGGAAGCCTTTGCCTTCCTCGCCAATCAGGCTGCTGGCCGGGATTTCCAGGTTGTCGAAGAACAGCTCGTTGGTCTCGTGGTTGACCATGTTGGCGATCGGCTGCACGGTCAGGCCGTTGCCGATCGCTTCACGCAGGTCGACCAGGAAAATCGACATGCCTTCGGATTTCTTCTTCACCTCCGGCAGCGGCGTGGTGCGCGCCAGCAGGATCATCAGGTCCGAATGCTGCACGCGCGAGATCCACACTTTCTGCCCATTGATCACGTACTTGTCGCCCTGGCGCACGGCAGTGGTCTTGATCTTGGTGGTGTCGGTGCCGGTGGTCGGCTCGGTCACGCCCATCGACTGCAGCCGCAGCTCGCCACTGGCAAGCTTGGGCAGGTAGAAGCGCTTCTGCTCGTCGCTGCCGTTTCGCAGCAAGGTGAACATGTTGTACATCTGCCCGTGGATGGTGCCGGAGTTGCCGCCGCAGCGGTTGACCTCCTCGAGAATCACCGACGCCTCGGCCAGGCCCAGGCCCGATCCGCCGTATTCCTCGGGAATCATCGCCGACAGCCAGCCGGCATCGGTCATGGCCTTGACGAAGGCTTCCGGAAAACCTTTTTCTTCATCGATCCGGCGCCAGTATTCGGCGGGGAATTCGGCGCACAGGGCGCGCACGCCCTCGCGGATGGCATTGAGGTCATCGCTGTCGTAGCTGTGCATGTGTGGACTCTCTGCGAAGGCTTGAGAAGGTCAGTCGAAGGTCACTTCGGCACTCTGTGCAGTGCCGTCGGCGTTGCCGGCCCACAGGCGCGCCTTGCCAGGTGCCTCGATACAGCCACTGACCTGGAACGCTGCTGGCAGGGTGAGCGGCCGCACACCGCGGTAGGCGAAGTGGCGCACGGGCTTGTCGGGGTGGGCCCGCACGAAGGCGCGCAGGTTGAGGGTGGCGATCATCGGGCCATGCACCACCAGGCCGGGGTAGCCTTCGGTCTCGGTGACGTAGGGGTGGTCGTAGTGGATGCGGTGGCCGTTGAAGGTGATGGCCGAGTAGCGGAACAGCAACGTCGGCGTCGGGGTGATGGTTTCGCTCCACTCACCCACCTCGCTCGGCGTGCCGCTGCCGCGCTTGGGCGGGTTGGGCTCGCGGTAGACGATGTCCTGCTCCTCGCGGATGCACAGGCGGCCGTCCTGGGAGTAGTCGTGGCGCACGGTGACGAACAACAGTGCGCCGGTGCGTCCGTGCTTTTCCTCGATGTGCAGGATGGTCGACAGGCGGTGGGCTTCACCGCCGACTTTCAGCGGCGCGATGAACTCGACCCGCCCGCCAGCCCACATGCGGTTGCGGTTGTCGGCCGGTGGCAGGAAGCCGCCACGGGCAGGATGACCGTCGCTGCCCAGTTGCGACTCTGGCAGCGGCTCCTGGAAGAAGCACCAGGTCCACAGATGCGGCAGCGCATCACCATGGCCTGGCGCGGCCTCGCCGAAGGTCGCGGCAATGCGCTTGACCAGGTTACGGCTGAGCACATCCCAGGCCTCTTCAGTGCGGCCGATCCAGGCGCTGAAGTCGGTGGGCGAAGTCGAAGCAGTCATGAGCATGGGCCTCTGCATTTGTTGTTATGGGCCGATCATGCGAGGCGCCCGGCATTCTGTGAATTTGCATTTGCGTAAACCAGCGTTCATAAATGCCGAACGCCTCTGCTACGACAGGACTCCCCCATGCACTTCGACCTGGCTGACTTGCGGCTCTTCATCCACATCGGCGAATCGCCGAGCCTCACCCAAGGTGCGCGCCGTGCGTTTCTCTCCCCCGCCGCAGCCAGCGCGCGGATCAAGGCCCTAGAGGCGCAGCTCGACACCCGCCTGCTGTACCGCGACAGCCGTGGCGTGGAGCTGACGCCCGCCGGTCAGAAACTGCTGACCCATGCGCGCCTGATCATGCGTCAGGTGGAGTACCTCAAGGCCGAGTTCACCCAGTTCGGCACCGATTCGGCCGGGCACATCCGCATCTTCGCCAACACCACTGCGGTGACCGAGTTCCTGCCCGAAGTGCTGGCCGGGTTTCTCGCCCAGCGGCCGGGGGTGACGGTTGATCTGCAAGAGCGGCTGTCGCGCGATATCGTGCGCGGGGTGCTCGATGGCAGCAGCGACATGGGCATCATCGCCGGGCCCGTGGAGGCGGCCGGGCTTCAGGTGATGCGCTTCAGTACCGACCGGCTGGTGCTGATCGTGTCGGCCGGTCACGAGCTGGCGGGCCGCAAGCAGGTGACGCTCAAGCAGACCCTGGCCTACCAGCACATCGGCCTGCATGACGGCAGCACCTTGCTGACCTTCTTGCGCGATCACGTCGAGCGTATTGGCCAGAGCCTGGCGCTGCGGATCCAGATGTCGAGCTTCGAGGCGATCTGCCGGATGGTCGAGGCCGGCGTGGGGATCGGGATCATCCCCGAGTCTTCGGCGGTGCGCCACAGCCATACCATGAACCTGGTGACCATCGCCCTGGACGAGCCCTGGGCGGTGCGTGAACGCAGCATCCTGGTGCGCGAGCTGGATGCGCTGCCGGGGACGGTCCGGGCGTTGATCGCGACCTTGATGCCGCAAGCGGATGGCACCGACGCTGACGGTGTTCGCGAGTGACCCTGTGCGATTGGACTGACCTTTGGATTTTGAACAAGACAGTTGCCTTCACAGCTGCGGGGGGGCTTTTGTGGGAGCGGGCTTGCCCGCGAAAAGGACACCGCGCTGCCTGGCACGGGCTACGCCCGTGTTCGCGGGCAAGCCCGCTCCTACAGGGATTGGGCAGGCGCTGGGGTCTTGAACAAGACAGTTGTTCCCCCAAAGCTCCCTCAAGATCACATCCCCAACTGCCCCAGCGTGCGCCGCGCCTGGGCTGCTTCCATGCAGACATACAGCCGGTCGGTCAGCGCCTGCAGATCGACGCGCCGCCCGTCCACCACCGGCGTGCACACCCACAACTTCACCCGCAAGCCACCGGCCACTGGCCACGCATCCGGCGCCACCAGTGACTTGAAGCAGGCCGGCGCGAGCTGCGGCGCTCGGCTGATGGCTGCCAGCGAAAACACCAGCGTCATGCTCAGATGACGCTGGTAGATTTCGAACCCATCGAAACAGTACAAGGGCGTCGGCGCGTGCGAGTTGGCGAACAGCACAGAGTCGTCAGTCACACTCAACACACACTTGCCATGTCGGCGGCGCAGCCCCTCGGCGAGCGCCAGCCCAGCCACGCCGGCAACCAGCAGCAGCACGCCAGGCCCCCACAGCAACCAGCGCCCGGATTGCATCTGCCACTGCGCAGGCAAACTGGCCAGCCAGCCGCCGACCAACACCAGCGAAAACGCCAGCAACGCACAGGCCAGCGCCTTGCCACGCGAGGATTCGTGCAGCGACCATGGCTTGCAGGACTCCTCCGCGTGAGCCCTGAGCCAGGCCAGCAAGGTTTCCCGGTCGGTGTCAGCCATGAACCTGCAGGGCATCCAGTTGCTGCTGTGCACAGGCGGCGTCGCGGTAGGCACCCAGCAGCGCGGCGATTTCGTCGCAGCCCAGTTTGCGCCCACCGGTCATCAGCCCGGCAGAGTGGATGCGTACATGCGGCTCGGGTTTGTTCAGCGCCATGGCCTGATTGCCGAATACCTGCAGCCTCGCCACATGGTGCGTGGGCAGATGGGCGTGAGAGTCGAGCGTGAGTTTCTGCAGGGTCAGCAGCCCTTCGTCCTTGACCAGGATGTCCTGCACCTCGGCCATTTCGATCGGCGCATCGAGCGTATCGACGAACAGCTGGCGACGGGTCAGGCGCATGAACACCTGCTTGCCCGCGTCCCGGTGCTGCCAGGTGACGAGCAGGGAAAACACGACCAGGAAGCCAGCGCATACCGTCAGCCCGGTTCGCCCCATGTTGATGGCCATCGCCAGCATGCCCAGCGATACCAGCAACATGATCGGGCCCCACAGCTTGTAGCGTCGGGAGTTGGTGAATTCGGTCTGCTCAGGAACTCGCTCGATCATCAGACGCAGTTCGGCGATCACGCGGTCGCGCTGGGCCGCTCGGGACTGGCCGTACTCATCGGGAGAAAGGGAGGGATCAGGGTGTTGTGGCGTGGTCATGGCTTACTCGGTACGGGCATTGAGGTAATCGGTCAGGAACGCCTGGGCGTTGCCCTGTTCGGACAGGGCCTGCGAGTAGCCGATCTTCAGCGCCTGGGCTTCGCCCGGCAGGTACAGTTCGCTGGCGCTCCAGCTGTCCGAACCCTGGATCACCAGTGCCGCGAACTTCTGGCCGTCGACCGTGGTGTAGTAGCGGGTCAGCTTGTCGGTCTTCTCGACTTTCATCTTCTGGATGCGCATGTTCCAGTCGTGGTCGACGCCCTCGACCTGCACCAGCGCCTCGTTGGCGCTGCGCTCACCGATACGCAGGGTCCAGACCTTCACGCCCTGCTCGCCGGCATAGGCCACGACCTTTTCGGCCACCGATGGACGCTCCTCGGCCTGGGCCATGGCGCCCACAAGCGCCAGCGCTGCGACCATGCCGGCCGCCCATCTGCGATGAATCGACATACTGCTTGCTCCTCGAAATTCTGGGGCCTTGTATTGAAAGGGGCATGGGCCAGCCTGCCAACCGGCCTGGCCGCTGCGCACAACAAACAGGCCGTCGCGCACAATGGCTGACGTCCGAGGCGTGTTCGCGTTAACATTCCGCCACCCGCCACGACACCCTATGGACAGGCTTGGCAGATGGAACGCTGGACCCCTTACCTGGACATGCAGTTCAGCTTCGACCGCCCAGGCTCGCTGGCCCAGGCGGGCGTCCTCGACAGCGCCGCCAGCCACGTCATGGGCAGTGCGATCGGTCACTACCGCGCCCACACCGTGCGTGCGCACCTGCAGTACTTCGACTGCGACCTGCAATTTCCCGAGCCGCTGCGCATCCACAAGGTGTTGCCCGACAGCCTGTGCCTGGTGCACATGCTCAGCGGCCAATGGCAGCACCGGGTCGACGGCCAGCTCAACCACTACCTCACCGGCAAGACCTATGCGCTGGGCCTGAGCGAGCACATGGAAGCCTTCGACCAGTTGCCCGTCGACAGCCACGCGCGCATGGCCGGGTTGCGCGTCGGTGCCGACTATCTGCGCGAACTGGCCGAGGAAGATCCGCACCTGCAATCCTTGATCGGGTTGCTCGACGACGGCATGAAATTCACCGATTTCGAGCGCTGCCCGGCGCTGGGTCGCCTGCTGCAGCAGCTCTACCATTCGCCCTACCACGGCACGCTTAAGCGCCTGCACCAGGAAAGCCTGAGCCTCGCCGTGCTGGTGGAGCTGGCCACGCACCTCGGCAACCGCCCGCTGGCGCCTGCGCCGACGGTTCGGGGCCAGCGCGACCTGGCCCATGAGGCGCGGCGCCTGCTCGACCTGAACCTGGTCGACCCGCCCGGCAGCCTGGCGCTGGCCCGACAGCTAGGGGTGGGCGAAACCACCCTGCGCCGCGCCTTCGCCAAGGTGTTCGGCCAGTCGATGCTGCAGTACCTGCGCCAGCAGCGCATGGAGCTGGCCCGCACGTTGTTGCTGCAACGCAAATGGCAGGTGGCACAGATCGCCTATCGCCTGGGCTATGCCAACCCGGCCAATTTCAGCAACGCCTACAAGGCCTACCACGGGCATCCGCCGGGTATGGAGTGATCGCCTGCGCTGTGAAAGCTGTGAGCTGTTGTGAATCGTTGTGAAGCCTCACAATACTAGCCAATTGCCCATGCTACCGTCCGGAGCCGTCATCAAGACGACCCCTTCATTTCCGTTTCGGGAGCAGCGCCAATGTCTACCATCACCCCCGCTGGTAGCGGGTCCAACACTCCAAAAGCCTCGAGCTCGGCCTTCGACAACCGCCTGGACACCGCCAAGTCGAGCCAGGTGATCGCTGATTACATGCGCCAGACCGGCAAGTCGGCCATCACCAAGGACGAACTCGACAAGCTGGCCGACAACAAGTCAGGCAACGTGCCGGCCAATGTGTCGGATGCGGCGAAATACATGCAGCGCCACCCGGATGTGTTCACTGCCATCGAAACCCACGACGTACCCGGCGCCGACAACCTGTCCGGGGTGTGGAACTTCGATTGGGCGGCCAAGGGCGGCCTGGCCGGCACCCCGACCGACGCCATCGCCAAGATGCAGGACACCTTCGACCTGGCGATCGAGAAGTCGGCGAAGATCACTGAAGTGACGACAGGCAAGAAAGCCGAGCTGGATGCGACCAAGCAGCGGCCGAGCAACTGATTCAAGGCGGTATGCGGGTTCTCCCCTGCTGCCGCTCAGTACCTTGTGGGGACAACTGTGTTGTTCAAACTCTAAAGGCCAGCCCCGTGGGAGCGGGCTTGCCCGCGAAGCAGACTCCGCGGTGGACGGCCAGGGCTTCGCCCTGGTTCGCGGGCAAGCCCCGCCCCCACAAGGTCAGCACTGTCACCGCTGCGCACGGGTCATGTGCATTACCAGCTTGAAACGGTCGCGCGGGTAGACCGTCTCCGACACCGAGATAATCTCGCCATCCTGGTCACGGTACTGGCGAATGATGTTCAGCCCCAGATCTCCGCTGGGCGCTTTCAGGCTCGCACTGAGCTCGGCAGTGAGCTGCACCGGGCTCACTTCCTGATCCACCGCCTCGATGCTCTTGGCAAACGCCTTGCCGATCAGGGCAGCGATCAGCTCGCCCGGATGGGCCTCGGCCTCGGCCACCACGTCGGCGAAGCGCTGCTCGGCATATACATCCGTCCAGCACAGCGGATAACGATGCTCGCCACTCTCGACCTTGATGCTCGACACGCAGAAATAATGCCCCCCTGGCGTCAGCCCAAGTCGTCTGGCCAGCGCGATGTCCGCCACGAAATGGCGCACCCCCTGGATCTCCCGCACATGCGATTCGGCCACCTGAACCAGGTCGGTGATCGAATCGATCGCCTGTGAGTAACCGCTGCGCGGCGCTGCCGCCTCGACCCGGGTGCCGACCTTCCGTCGCCTCGACACCATCCCCTGCCCCTGCAACTGATCGATCGCCGCACGCACGGTGTGCCGCCCCACGCCATACAGGTCGCACAGCTCAAGCTCGGTGGGCAGCAGCGAGCCGACCGGGTGATCGCCCCGGGCAATCTTGTCGGTGAGGTCTCTGGCGATATCGGTGTAGCGGCCGCGGGTGCTCATTCAAGGCTCATGTTCACGGAAGGCGAAGGCTTGACAGTGTATCAAATGTGGCAGACCATTTTGTTCGGATGTATTAATTAAGTTCGACTTAAAACGAACAAATACCGAACAAAAAGGATCCGCCATGTCCACCACCGTCTTCGACTCCTCCCTGTTCCGCGACATGTTCGGCACCGCCGAGATGCGCGGAGTGTTCTCCGACCAGGCGCTGATCGAGCGTTACATCGAAGTCGAGGTCGCCCTGGCCCGTGCCGAGGCGCGCTGTGGCGTGATCCCCGCCGCCGCTGCCGATCAGATCGCCGCCAAGGCCACCTACGCCTCGCTCGACCTGGCACTGATGCAGCACGAGACCGAGATCGTCGGCTACCCGATCCTGCCGCTGGTCGAACAACTGTCGAAGACCTGCGGCGAAGCCGGGCGCTACCTGCACTGGGGCGCCACCACCCAGGACATCATGGACACCGCGGTGGTGCTGCAGGTACGTGCCGCGCTGGCCATCGTCGAGCGCGACATCCTCGCCGTGCGCGGATTGCTCGCCGGGCTCGCGCAGCGCTATCGCGACACCCCCATGGCCGGCCGCACCCACCTGCAGCATGCCTTGCCAATCACCTTCGGCTACAAGTGCGCGGTCTGGCTGAGCATGTTCGACCGGCATGCCGAACGCCTGGTCGAGCTGCGTCCACGGGTTGAAGTGGGCCAGTTCGCCGGCGCCGCAGGCACCCTCGCCTCCCTCGGCGACAAAGGCCTGGAAGTGCAGGAGGCGCTGATGGCCGAGCTTGGCCTGAACGTGCCGCAGGCCACCTGGCACGTGGCCCGCGATGGCCTGGCCGAGGCCCTTAACTTCCTGGGGTTGGTCACCGGTTCGCTGGGCAAGGTCGCGCTGGACGTGATGATGATGATGACCAGCGAGCTGGGCGAGGCCTACGAACCCTTCGTCAAAGGGCGTGGCGCCAGCAGCACCATGCCGCAGAAGCGCAACCCGATTTCCTGCGAACTGATGTACGCCGCCGCCAAGGGTGTACGCCAGCAAGCCGGACTGATGCTCGACGCGATGATCCAGGACTTCGAACGCTCCACCGGTCCCTGGCAGGCCGAGTGGATCGCCATTCCCGAAGCCTTCGCCCTCACCGCCGCGTCGCTGGGCCAGGCGAAATTCATGCTTGCCGGCCTTGAAGTGCGCACCGAACGCATGCGCCAGAACCTCGACATGACTCGCGGCCTGATCGTTGCCGAGGCGGTGATGATGGGCCTCGCGCCGGAGCTGGGCCGCCAGGTGGCCCACGATGTGGTGTACGCCGCCTGCCGCGTGGCCAACGACGAGAACGTCAGCCTGCTCGATGCGCTGCTGCGCGATGCCGAGGTCAGCGCCCGCCTGCCCCGTGCCGAACTCGAGCGCCTGACCGATCCGGCCAACTACCTGGGCCTGGCACCGCAGATGGTCGACCGCGCCCTGGAACGCCCCGGCCGCGTGCCACGTTGATGCAAGACGCGGGCTCACCCGGGCCCGCGGGGTTTTCTCGACAACGACAACAATGAGAATTCGACCATGTCATCTGCACCCGCAAAACCGTTCTACCGCGACCTGACCTTCCAGGTCGTCGCTGCCATGCTGATCGGCATCGCCTTCGGCTTCATCGCCCCGGAGCTTGCGGCCAAGTTCAAGATCCTCGGCGACATCTTTCTCAAGCTGATCAAGACCGCCGTGGCGCCACTGGTGTTCTTCACCGTGGTCCACGGCATCGCCTCGGCCGGTGATATCCGCCGGGTCGGCAAGGTCGGCATCCGCGCGCTGATCTACTTCGAGGTGGTCTCCACCCTCGCCCTGGCCATCGGCCTTGGCTGGGGCAACCTGATCGACATCGGCTCGGGAATGCACGATGCCCACCCCAACAGCGCCACCTCGGCGGCCGCAGCGGCAGCCGTTGCCAAGGGCCACGCGCCGCAATCGACCCTGGACTTCATCTACGGGATCTTTCCTGACAACTTCGTCGGGGCCTTCGCCGGTGGTCAACTGCTGCAAGTGCTGGTGATCTCGGTGCTGTTCGGCTTCGCCCTGCTGGCCCTCAAGGCCGAGCGCCGGGCAGTGGTCGAGGACGGGCTGAATCGCGTCTCGGAGTGTTTCTTCGAGTTCATCAACCTGATCATGAAACTCGCCCCGCTGGGCGCCTTCGGCTCGGTCGCCTACGCCGTGGGCAGCAATGGCACCGCGGTGCTGATGTCGCTGGCCAACCTGGTGCTGATGTTCTACGTCGCGGTGCTGTTCTTCATCTTCGTGGTGCTGGGCGCGGTGTGCCGGATCAGCGGGTTCAGCCTGTGGCGCTTCCTCACCTACATCAAGGATGAAGTGTTCATCGTGCTGGGCACCGCCTCGTCGGAAAGCGCCCTGCCGCGCCTGCTGCAGAAGCTCGAGAAGTTCGGCTGCTCCAAGCAGAGCGTGGGGCTGGTGCTGCCCACCGGCTATGCCTTCAACCTCGATGGCACCTCGATCTACATGTCGCTGTGCGTACTGTTCATCGCCAACGCCTATGGCGTGCCGCTGAGCTGGGAGCAGCAACTGGGCATCATCGCCATCATGCTGGTGACCTCCAAGGGCGCGGCGGCAGTGTCCGGCGGCAGCTTCGTGGTGTTCGCCGCCACCGTGACCGCCATCGGCCACCTGCCGGTCGAGGGCCTGGCGTTGCTGTTCGGCGTGTACCGCTTCATGTCCATGGCCATCGCCACCTGCAACACCATCGGCAACAGCATTGCTACCGTGGTGGTCGCCAAATGGTCGGGCGAATTCTCCGAGCAGCAGGCCCAGGGCGAGTACCAGCGAGTGCTCGGGCGCAGCGCTGCGGCGCCACTCTGAGCAATGGAGAACGACATGCAGAACGTTCGTATCGAACACGACGCCTTCGGCCCGGTGCAGATCCCCGAAGACAAGTACTGGGGTGCCCAGACCCAACGCGCCATCGGCGTGTTCGGTGCCGGCCGCGAGCAGTTCCCGCCGGTCCTGCTGCACGCTTTTGGCCAGCAAAAACTGGCCAGCGCCCGTGCCAACCGGCGCCTGGGCATGCTGGATGCAGGGCTGGCCGAGGTGATCGAACAGGCCGCGCAAGAACTCGCCGATGGCCACTTCGACCGCCATTTCCCGCTGACGCTGTGGCAGACCGGCTCTGGCACCCAGACCAACATGAACGCCAACGAGGTGATCGCCAACCGTGCCAACCAGTTGCTCGGGCAGCCGCTGGGCACCAAGGCGCCGGTGCACCCGAACGATCACGTCAATGCTTCGCAGTCGTCCAACGACACCTTCCCGACGGTGATGCACCTGGCCACCCGCCTTGCCCTCGGTCGCGACCTGCTGCCGGCGCTTGCCCACCTGCACGCCGAGCTGCAGGCCAAGGCCCGACAGTGGCATGACGTGCTGAAGATCGGCCGAACCCACCTGATGGACGCGGTACCGATGACGATGGGCCAGGCCTTCGCCAGCTTCGCCGCGCAGATCGCCCACGGCATCGAGCGCGTGCAAGGCTGCCTGCCACGGCTCGATAGCCTGCCCCAGGGCGGCACGGCGGTAGGGACCGGGCTCAACACGCCGCCAGGCTTTGCCGAGGCTTTTTGCGAAGAGCTGTCGCTGATCACACAGACCCGCTTCACCCCCAACCCGTGCAAGTTCGAGGGCATGGGCACTCACGATGTGTTCGTCGAGGTGTCGGGGGTGCTGAACGTGCTGGCAGTGTCGTTGACCAAGCTGGCCAATGACATCCGCCTGCTCAGCTCCGGTCCGCGCTGCGGGCTGGGTGAGCTGGTGGTGCCTGATGATGGGCTGACGTCTTCGATCATGCCCGGCAAGCGTAATCCGACCATCGCCGAGGTCCTGGCCCAGGCCTGCATGCAGGTGATGGGCAACCACACCACGGTATCGGTGGCCGGGGCCTCGAGCCTGTTCGAGTTGAATGTCGCCAAACCGGTGATCATCCACAACGTGCTGCAGTCGATCAGCGTGCTGGCCGAGAGCATGACGATCTTCACCGACAAGCTGCTGGCGGGGCTGGAGGTGAATCACGCGGTGCTCGCGCGCAATGTGGAAGGCTCGCTGCTGCTGGCCACGGCCTTGAACCCGGTGCTGGGTTACGACCAGGTGGCGCGCATTACCCGCAAGGCGGCGGACGAGGGGCTGACGCCCAAGGAAGCGGCGGTGGCGCTAGGGCTGTTGACGGCGCAGGAGTACGACGCGTACGTCAGGCCGCAGGAGATGGTGGGAGGCTGAGGTGCGGGGCAAGCCCGCACCCTGTAGGAGCGGGCTTGCCCCGCGATGAATTCACCACGGTGTATCGGCCAGGGCTTCGCCCTGGTTCGCGGGTGAACCCGCTCCCACAGGTTCATCACTGCTTTCGACAACGGCGCGTTGCCACACCCACAGTAAACCGCAGGCTTTGAGAACAGCGATGCCCCCAACGCCGATCAGTGCTTGATCATCACATGCCGAATGGCCGTGTAGTCTTCCAGCCCATACATCGACATGTCCTTGCCATACCCGGACAACTTCACCCCGCCATGGGGCATCTCGCTGACCAGCATGAAATGGGTGTTCACCCAGGTGCAGCCATACTGCAAGCGCGCCGCCAGCCGAAGCGCGCGGCCAACGTCCTGGGTCCACACCGACGACGCCAGCCCATAGTCCGAGTCGTTGGCCCACTCCAACGCCTGGGTCTCGTCGCTGAACTCGGTCACCGACACCACCGGCCCGAAGACCTCGCGCCGCACCACTTCATCGTCCTGCTGCGCGCCAGCCAATACCGTCGGCTCGAAGAAGAACCCCGCCCGGTCGGCGCGCTTGCCGCCAGTGGTGACCTGGATATGCGGCACCTGCCGCGCCCGCTCGACGAAACCGCTGACGCGCTCCAGGTGCTGCTGGGTGATCAACGGTCCCAGTTCGGTCTCGGGATCGTCCTGCTCGCCAAGGCGGATGCTCGCCACCGCCGCCGTGAGCTTGTCGACGAAGGCCTGGTACACACCCTTCTGCACATACAACCGGCAGGCCGCCGTGCAGTCCTGCCCGGCGTTGTAGAAGCCGAACGCACGGATACCTTCGACTGCGGCATCGATGTCGGCATCGTCGAAGATGATCACCGGCGCCTTGCCGCCCAACTCCATGTGCATGCGCTTCACGGTATCGGCAGTGCCGGCGATGATGCGGCTGCCGGTGGCCACGGAACCTGTCAGCGAGACCATGCGCACCTTGGGATGGGTAGTCAGCGGCTCGCCCACGCTCGGGCCTCGGCCGAACACCAGGTTGACCACGCCCGCCGGGAAGATGCCCGCGATCAACTCGCCCAGGCGCAGGGCTGTCAGTGGCGTCTGCTCGGACGGCTTGAGCACCACGGTATTGCCCGCCGCCAAGGCCGGGCCAAGCTTCCAGGCGGCCATCATCAACGGGTAGTTCCACGGTGCGATCGACGCCACCACACCCACCGGGTCGCGGCGGATCATCGAGGTGTGCCCCGGCAGGTACTCACCCGCCGCCGAGCCCTGCAACACACGGCTGGCGCCGGCGAAGAAGCGGAACACATCGGCCACTGCCGGCAGTTCGTCGTTCAGCGCAGCCTGGTAGGGTTTGCCACAGTTGTTCGACTCCAGCCGCGCCAGCTCCTCGGCATGCGCATCGATGGCATCGGCCAGCTTGAGCAACAGCAGCGAGCGATCCTTGGGGGCGGTCTGGGACCAGCCTTCGAACGCCGCGTCGGCTGCGCGCACGGCGATGTCGACCTGGGCCGGCGTGGCTTCGGCAATTTCCACCAGGGTGGTGCCGAGCGCCGGGTTGAGCACGGCGAGCGACTCGCCTTCACCGGCGACCAGTTGGCCGTTGATCAGCAGTTTGGTTTGCATGAAGCGCTCCTTTTCTCAGGTTCTTGTTCGCGTGTTCACTTGCCGCTGCCGGCAACGCCTTCGCCACCTTTGGTCAGGTAGTAGGCGCCCAGGATCGGCAGCATGGTCACCAGCATGACCAGCATCGCCACCACATTGGTCACCGGCACATCGCGCGGGCGACCGAGCTGGTTGAGCAGCCAGATCGGCAAGGTGCGTTCATGACCGGCGGTGAAAGTGGTGACGATGATTTCGTCGAACGACAGGGCGAACGCCAGCATGCCGCCAGCCAGCAGCGCCGAGCCGAGGTTGGGCAGGATCACGTAGCGGAAGGTCTGCCAGCCGTCGGCGCCCAGGTCCATCGAGGCTTCGATCAGGCTGTACGAGGTGCGCCTGAAGCGGGCGATGACGTTGTTGTAGACGATCACCACGCAAAAGGTCGCGTGCCCGACGACGATGGTCATGAAGCCGGGCTCGATGCCCAACGTCTTGAATGCCGACAGCAACGCAATGCCGGTGATGATGCCGGGCAAGGCGATCGGCAGGATCAGCATCAGCGAGATGCTTTCCTTGCCGAAGAAATCACGCCGGTACAACGCAGCCGCCGCCAGCGTGCCCAGCACCATGGCGATCAGCGTGGCCAGGGCGGCGATCTTCACCGACAGGGTCACGGCATCGAGCACGTCCTGGCGTGCGAAGGCCACACTGAACCAATGCAGGGTGAAGCCCTGCGGTGGAAAGCTGAACGCAGCCTCTTCGGTGTTGAAGGCGTACAGGAAGATGATCAGGATCGGGAAGTGCAGGAACACCAGCCCTCCCCAGGCCGCAAGCTTCAGCCCCCAGGACGCTTTTTCAGAGTGCATCGAAGGCCCCCAGGCGTTTGACGATGGACAGGTAGACGGCGATCAGCACGATCGGCACCAGGGTGAAGGCCGCAGCCATGGGCATGTTGCCGATGGCGCCCTGCTGGGCGTAGACCATGCCGCCGATGAAGTAGCCCGGCGGCCCGACCAGCGACGGCACGATGAAGTCGCCGAGGGTGAGGCTGAAGGTGAAGATCGAGCCCGCGGCGATGCCCGGCACCGACAGCGGCAGGATCACCTGCATGAAGGTCTGGCGCGGTTGCGCCCCGAGGTCGGCCGAGGCCTGCAGCAGCGACGGCGGCAGGCGCTCCAGCGAGGCCTGGATCGGCAGGATCATGAACGGCAGCCAGATGTAGACGAACACCAGGAAGCGCCCCAGGTTCGAGGTCGACAAGGTGTTGCCGCCCACACCGGGCACGCCCAGCAGCAGATTCAGCAACGGCTCCAGGCCCAGGTGCTGGACGAACCACATGGCCACCCCGCCCTTGGCCAGCAGCAAAGTCCAGGCATAGGCCTTGACGATGTAGCTGGCCCACATCGGCAGCATCACCGCGATGTAGAAGAACGCCTTGGTCTTGCCGCTGGTGTAGCGCGCCATGTAGTAGGCGATGGGAAACGCCAGCGCAGCACTGGCGATGGAAACCGCCACGGCCATCAGCACGGTGCGCTGGATGATGTCGAAGTTGGCCGGGGTGAACAGCGCGGCGAAGTTGGCCCAGGTCAGGCTCGGCGTCACCGTCATGGTGAAGTCGTCGAAGGTGTAGAAGCCCTGCCACAACAACGTCAGCAACGAGCCCAGGTAGATCGCGCCGAACCACAGCAGCGGCGGCACCAGCAGCAGCGACAGGTACAGCGTCGGCTTGCGGTACAGCAGGTTGGACAGCCCGCGCAGGGCGCCGTGGCGGACTACCGGCGCCGTGGCATCGAGGGTCAGGCTCATCTCACACGCCCTCGCTCAGCGCCACCATGGCCTCGCGCGCCCAGCGGGCGGTGACGCGCTGGCCCGGCTGGTGGCTGGCCGGGCCGTCACCCCACTGGCTGTTGGCCTGGCTCAGGCTCAGGTGCTGGCCATTGTCCAGGCGGATCTCATAGCGCGTTGCGGCGCCCTGGTACTGGATATCGTGCAGCAGGCCGCTGACCTCGACGTCGCTGGCTCCCCGTTCGCCCAAGGCGAAGCGAATGTGCTCGGGGCGAATGGAGAACGGCCGGGCATCACCGACCAGTTGGCTGCCGAGTTCGCCACGCAACACGTTGGAGGTGCCGACGAATTCGGCGACAAAGGCGGTGGCCGGTTTCATGTACAGGTTGCGTGGGGTGTCGACCTGTTCGATGCGCCCTTTGTTGAATACCGCGACGCGGTCGGACATCGACAGCGCTTCGCTCTGGTCGTGGGTGACGAAGATGAAGGTAATGCCCAGTTGGCGTTGCAGGCGCTTGAGTTCACCCTGCATCTGCTCGCGCAGCTTGAGGTCGAGCGCCCCCAGCGGCTCGTCGAGCAGCAGCACCCGCGGGCGGTTGACCAGCGCGCGGGCCAGGGCCACACGCTGGCGCTGCCCGCCGGAAAGCTGTACTGGCTTGCGCGTGCCATAACCGCCGAGGGCGACCATCTCCAGCGCCTGCTCGGCACGCTGCAAGCGCTCGGTGCGGGCCACGCCCTTGACCTTCAGGCCATAGGCGACGTTGTCCAGCACGTTCATGTGCGGGAACAGCGCGTAGTCCTGGAACACTGTGTTGACGTCACGCTGGTAGGGCGGCAGGCCGGCGGCTTCGAGGCCATGGATGCGGATGGAGCCTGCGCTGGGCTGCTCGAAACCTGCGATCAGGCGCAGGCAGGTGGTCTTGCCCGAGCCCGAGGGGCCGAGCATGGAAAAGAATTCGCCGTCCTGGATGTCGATCGACACCTGGTCGACGGCCTTCACCTCGCCGAACTGACGGGAGACCTGGGTGAACTGGACGGCTGGGGGCATGGTGGAGGCTCCGGGACTGGAAGTTATCGGGGGCGGACCTTCGGGAGTGGCCTTTGTGGAGGTGGCCTTTGTGGGAGCGGCTTCTGTGGGAGTGGCCTCTGTGGGAGCGGGCTTGCCCGCGAAAAGAACACCGCGGTGAATGGCACCGGCTTTGCCGGTGTTCGCGGCGGTTCGGCGCCCCGACAAGCCCGCTCCCACAAAGCCCGCTTCCACATGCCGGCTCTCACAACAACCAGGCCTAGCGCCCGCCCATGATCGCGATGTAGTCCTGGGTCCAGCGGCTATAGGGCACGAACTTGCCACCCTCGGCCTGCGGGGTCTTCCAGAAGGCGATCTTGTCGAACTGGTCGAAGCCGTTGGTCTTGCAGCCCTCGGCGCCCAGCAATTCGCTGGCCTTGCAGCCCTGCGGCACCGCTGGCAACGAACCGAACCAGGCCGCCACGTCACCCTGCACCTTGTCCTGCAGCGACCAGTCCATCCACTTGTAGGCGCAGTTGGGATGCTTGGCCTCGACATGCAGCATGGTGGTGTCGGCCCACCCGGTGACGCCCTCCTTCGGGAATACCGTGGCGATCGGCTGGCCCTCGGCCTTGAGCGCGTTGGCCTGGTAAGGCCAGGCACTGGAAGCGGCGACACCTTCGTTCTTGAAGTCGCTCATCTGCACCGTGGTGTCGTGCCAGTAACGGTGGATCAAGGCGTGCTGCTTGCGCAGCAGGTCGAGCACGGCGGCGTACTGCTTTTCATCGAGTTGGTACGGGTCGCTGATGCCCAGCGCCGGCTGGGTCGCCTTGAGGTAGAGCGCGGCGTCGGCAATGTAGATCGGGCCGTCGTAGGCCTGCACACGGCCCTTGTTCGGCTTGCCATCGGGCAGGTTCTCGGCCTCGAATACGGCTTTCCAGCTATCCGGTGCGGCGGGGAACACCTTGGTGTTGTACATCAGCAGGTTCGGGCCCCACTGGTAGGGCGTGCCGTAGGTCTTGCCATCGACGGTGTACCAGGGTGCGTCGTGCAGGCGCGGGTCCAGGTTCTTCCAGTTGGGGATCAGTTTCGGGTCGATCGGCTGTACACGCTTGCCATAGATCAACCGCAGCGAGGCATCGCCCGAAGCGGTGACCAGGTCGTAGCCACCCTTGGCCATCAGGCTGACCATCTCGTCGGAGGTGGCAGCGGTCTTGACGTTGACCTTGCAGCCCGTGTCCTGCTCGAACTTGCTGACCCAGTCATAGGCCTTGTCCGACTCGCCACGTTCGATATAACCCGGCCAGGCGACGATATCGAGCTGGCCCTCGCCCTTGCCGACTTCCTTCAGGGCTTCGGCGGCCTGGAGGCTGCCACTGGCCAGGAGCGCGGTGGCGAGCCCGCTGAGCAACGCTGTCTTGTACATCGTTCATCTCCCAAATTGTTCTTTCTATTGTTGGGGCAGTATCAAGCGAACAACGTCCCTGGCGGCGCCAGCGGATTCTTGTGTCAGTCGAGCAGCTCGCCGTGACGCGCCATGATGTGGCGCACCACGCTGTAGTCCTGCAGCGAGTCGCTGGACAGGTCCTTGCCGTAGCCGGAGCGCTTGAGCCCACCATGGGGCATCTCGCTGGCCAGCATGAAATGGGTGTTGATCCAGGTGCAGCCGTATTGCAGGCGGTTGGCGATCTGGAAGGCCTTGTCGAGGTTCTGCGTCCACACCGAGGAGGCCAGGCCGTATTCGGAGTCGTTGGCCCAGTCCAGCGCCTGGGACAGGTGTTCGAAGCGGGTCACGGTGACCACCGGCCCGAACACTTCGCGCTGGACGATCTCGTCCTGCTGGCGGCAGCCGGCCAGCAGCGTCGGCTGGTAGTAGAAGCCAGGGCCCGAATGCACCGCGGCACCGGTCACCCGCTCGATGTGCGGCTGGCCCAGGGCGCGCTCGACGAAGCTGGCCACGCGGTCGCGCTGGCGGGCGCTGATCAGCGGGCCGATCTCGTTGTCGGCGTCTTTCTTGCGGGCGAAGCGGATATTGCCCACCGCGTCGCCCAGCGCGGCCACCAGCCGGTCGTGGATGCCGGCCTGGGCGTAGATGCGGCAGGCAGCGGTGCAGTCTTGCCCGGCGTTGTAGTAACCATGGGTGCGAATGCCCTGCACCACGGCCTCCAGGTCGGCATCGTCGCAGACGATCACCGGCGCCTTGCCGCCGAGCTCCAGATGGGTGCGCTTGAGCGTGCGAGAAGCGGCCTGGAGGATTTTCTGGCCGGTGACGATATCGCCGGTCAGCGACACCATGCGCACCTTGGGGTGGCCGACCAGATGGCTGCCGACCGCCTCGCCACCACCGCAGACGATGTTCAGTACGCCAGGCGGCAGGATGTCGACCAGCAACGGCGCCAGGGCCAGGATCGACAGCGGCGTGTGTTCGGACGGCTTGAACACCAGGGTGTTGCCTGCGGCCAGGGCCGGGGCGATCTTCCACGCCGCCATCATCAGTGGGTAGTTCCACGGCGCGATCGACGCCACCACACCCACCGGGTCGCGGCGCACCATACTGGTGTGCCCAGCGACGTACTCGCCAGTGAGCTGACCCTGCTGACAGCGCACGGCCCCGGCAAAGAAACGGAACACATCGGCAGTGGCGGGAATGTCGTCCTGGCGCGCCAGGTGCAGGGGCTTGCCGCAGTTCAGCGCCTCGAGACGGGCAAGCAGGTCAGCATTGGCGTCGATGGCGTCGGCGATGGCGAGCAAGGTGGCAGCGCGTTGTGCAGGGGTCGTGCGCGACCAGCCGGCAAAGGCGCGCTGGGCCGCCTGTACCGCGCGCTCAAGCTGTTCGAGGGACGCTTCGCCGACATTCAGCAGCAACTCGCCGGTCGCCGGGTTGACGATGGGCTCGACCAGCCCTTCCCCGGCAACCAGGTGGCCATCGATCAACTGTGCGCTGTACAGCGGAAGACTGGTGGGCATTTTCGGACTTCTTCTTTTTTTCGTGTCGTCGTGCATGGCGCCTCCGCTGGGGGTCGGGCGCGTCCACTAGAAACGAGACTAGGGCCCGACAGGCAGCTTCACAAATTCTAAATATAGAAAGTCTCGTTCGATTAAAGCGATACCTTGCGCTGGCTGCCCTGCCCCCTGGCCAATGTCAGGAACGGGTCCACCAGCGGCGTGCGCGCCGTACCCCGACGCCAGGCCAGGCCGACGTCGAGGGTCTCGTTGAGGTCGGCCAGCGGGCGGGCTTCGATGATGTCGCCTTCCAGCGACCACGGGCGGTAGGTCATGTCGGCCTGGATCGACAGCCCAAGCCCCGCCGCCACCAGGCTGCGCACCGCTTCCACCGACGCGGTGCGCAAGGTGACTTTGGGCGTAAGCCCGGCACGGCTCCAGATGCGCTGGGTGTGCAGGCCCATTTCATCGGCGTTGAGCTGGATCAGCGGCTCGCCCGCGACATCGGCCAGGCTGATGCTGTCGCGCTCGAGCAGCGGATGGCGCGGCGGCAGCCACAGGCGGTGCGGCGAGTGGGTGAGCACTTCGGTCTGCAGGGCGTGGCGATCTTCGAGATTGGACAGGATCAGCACACCGACATCGATCTCGCCGGCCACCAGCAGATGCTCGATGTAGGGACGCTCGTCCTCCACCACGCGGGTTTGGACGTTGGGATAGGCGTGCTGGAAGCGGGTGATCAGGTCGGCCAGGTAATAGCCGGCGACCAGGCTGGTGACGCCGATGGTGAGCAGGCCATCGACCTGGTCGGTGCTCTGCTGCAGGCTGCGCTTGGCGTTTTCCACGGTGGCCAGGATCAGGTGCGCCTGGCGCAGGAACTGGTGGCCCTGGTGGGTCAGGCTCATGCCTTTGGCGTGGCGGGTGAACAGGGTCACGCCGATCTCGTCTTCCAGTTGCTGGATCGCCTGGGTGAGGGTCGACTGGGAGATGAACACCGCCTGCGCGGCGGCGGAGATCGAGCCGGTTTCGGCGACGGCGATGAAGTGGCGGATCTGGCGCAGGGTCATCATGCGGAAAAACACCTGTTGTTTTTTCCGCAGTATGGTTTATCGAATGGGTGATTGAGCGTTCTTTTTTATCGAACAGGGTTGAGGGCAGTGTTGGT
>NZ_BCBT01000072.1:0-27591 GCF_001320965.1 Pseudomonas sp. NBRC 111143
CGCGGGCAATACGCGCAGCCGCTTCGTCGGTGCCGTCACAGACGATCACCACACCCGAGTGCTGGGAGAAGCCCATGCCCACGCCACCGCCGTGGTGCAGGGAAACCCAGGTGGCGCCACCCGCAGTGTTGAGCAGGGCGTTGAGCAGCGGCCAGTCGGACACGGCATCGGAGCCATCCTGCATGGATTCGGTTTCACGGTTCGGGCTCGATACGGAGCCGGAGTCCAGGTGGTCACGGCCGATCACCACCGGGGCAGACAGCTCGCCGCTGCGCACCATTTCGTTGAACGCCAGGCCCAGCTTGGCGCGCAGGCCCAGACCAACCCAGCAGATACGTGCCGGCAGGCCCTGGAAGCTGATGCGCTCGCGGGCCATGTCCAGCCAGCGGTGCAGGTGCTCATCGTCCGGGATCAGTTCCTTGACCTTGGCGTCGGTCTTGTAGATGTCCTGCGGGTCGCCCGACAGGGCTGCCCAGCGGAACGGGCCGATACCGCGGCAGAACAGCGGACGGATGTAGGCCGGCACGAAGCCTGGGAAGTCGAAGGCATTCTTCACGCCTTCTTCCTGGGCCATCTGGCGGATGTTGTTGCCGTAGTCGAAGGTCGGCACGCCGGCTTTCTGGAAGTCGAGCATGGCTTGCACGTGCACCGCCATCGATTGCTTGGCGGCCTTGACCACGCCAGCCGGGTCGGTCTTGGCGCGGTCGCGGTACTGCTCCCAGGTCCAGCCGATCGGCAGGTAGCCATTGAGCGGGTCGTGGGCGCTGGTCTGGTCGGTGACCATGTCCGGACGCACGCCACGCTTGACCAGTTCCGGGAGGATTTCAGCGGCGTTGCCATGCAGGGCGATGGAAACCGCCTTGCCTTCGGCGGTGTACTTGGCGATGCGCGCCAGGGCGTCATCGAGGTCGGTGGCCTGCTCGTCGACGTAACGGGTGCGCAGGCGGAAGTCGATGCTGACCTGCTGGCATTCGATGTTCAGCGAGCAGGCGCCAGCCAGGGTCGCGGCCAGAGGCTGGGCGCCGCCCATGCCGCCGAGGCCTGCGGTCAGAACCCAGCGGCCCTTGAGGCTGCCGCCGTAGTGCTGGCGACCGGCTTCGACGAAGGTTTCGTAGGTGCCCTGGACGATGCCCTGGCTACCGATGTAGATCCAGCTGCCGGCGGTCATCTGGCCGTACATGGCCAGGCCCTTGGCATCCAGTTCGTTGAAGTGCTCCCAGTTGGCCCAGTGCGGCACCAGGTTGGAGTTGGCGATCAGCACGCGCGGGGCGTTGCTGTGGGTCTTGAACACCCCAACCGGCTTGCCCGACTGCACCAGCAAGGTTTCATCGTCGTTCAACTCCTTGAGGGTGGAGACGATCTTGTCGTAGCACTCCCAGTTGCGGGCAGCACGGCCGATGCCGCCGTACACCACCAGCTCCTTGGGGTTTTCGGCCACTTCCGGATCAAGGTTGTTCATCAGCATGCGCAGCGGGGCCTCGGTCAGCCAGCTCTTGGCGTTCAGCTGGGTGCCACGTGGGGCGCGGATCTCGACGTCACGGAAAGTGGTGGGCTTTTTGTCAGTCACGAAAGGTGCTCCTTGAGCGATCTATTCAAACCCGACGAGATCGGCGGGCCGGGGCTGTTCGGTACCGTGCGGATGGGACGGCCTATCCACTATCGCGCACTTATCTTTACTTGTACATACAAGCATATGCAATTGAATTGCCAAGTCATCGAAACGGGTGGTTCGAGAGGTTCGGACGATGGGCTGGAGGCCTCGTGGTTCAAGGCCTTGAGACGTGAAGAAAAATCGCGGGAAGGATTTGCCAGGGAATTAAGACAGAAGTGGCTTTGCGCCACTTTGGGGCGTTCGGTAACAGGGTGCGCTGTTTGCGGGCGTTACCGGGTAACTGTTTTGCAGGGTTTTTGAGGGCCCTATCGCGGGACGAGCCCGCTCCTACAGGTTCAGCGCCGTCCTGAATGACGCACTGAACCTGTAGGAGCGGGCTCGTCCCGCGATAAGGCCCTGAAGACTTACAACACCTGAGGACTCAACTCGATAACGCAGCAGCGCCCCGATACCTCGACCTCCAGCAAACCCGCGTTACCGCTGAGTTGCAGGCAGTCATACAACCCAAGCACCGACGCCTGCCCCTGGATCCCGACGCGCAGGTCCGCCTCGGCACTGAACACCAGCACGGTCTCGGCCGAACTGAACAGGCGAGTACCCCCCATGAACCACTGCAACCGCGCGCGATACCGGTTCGGCGCATAGATCAGGTTGAAGTCGCGGATCGGGCCACCCTGCAGTGTGCAGGCAACCTGGCTCTCGCCACTGAACGCAAAGGCATCGAACGGCAGCAGCGGCCGGCTTTCGTGGCCGTCCACCGACAAGCGCATGCCATCGCCCTGCAGCACGGTGATGATCCGCTGATAACCGGTGAAACTGGAAAAGCCGCCGGAAGCCTCGATATCGGCGATCGACAGGCGCCAGCCGAACCCGTCCAGGCCAACGCCCGCATCGCGGGTGATTTCTTCGGTAGACCCACCACCGTTCTTCCAGGGCATGCGCGGATAATCGCGGGCACGCAACAACTGCAGCTGGCTCATTTGCTGAAACGTCCTTCCAGGCGATGACGGGAACCGGGATGAATCAAGCGCGCGGCGGTGACCGGCTGGCGGCCTGACCAGGTACGCCGACGGATGAGCAGGCAGGGCTCGCCACGCTCGATCTGCAACAGCTTGCATTCGTCTGGGTCAGCCAGGATCGCTTCGACCACGTGCTCGCCTTCGGTCAGCGGCGCGACCTGGGACAAGTACGCATAAGGCGTCTGCCGGGTGAAATCCTGGCGCAGGTAATCCGGGGCGATCGCCGCGTTCACATAGCGATCCTCGATCTGCACCGGCACATCGTTCTCGTAGTGCACGATCAGCGAATGGAACACCCGCTGCCCCTCGCGCATGTCCAGGGCCATGGCGCGCTCGGAACCTGCGGCCTCCTCGGCGAGGATGATCACCTGGCAGCGGTGCTGATGCCCGCGGCTGGCGATCTCGTCGGCAATGTTGTTGACTTCGAACAGCGCCGAGCGCGTCTTGGGTTCGGCGACGAAGGTCCCGACGCCCTGCATGCGGACCAGCAGGCCCTCGGCGGTCAGCTCGCGCAGGGCGCGGTTGATGGTCATGCGGCTGAAGCCCAGCTGGCTGACCAGCTCGCTTTCCGACGGGACGCGATGATGAGGCGGCCAGCTGCCGTTTTCGATCTGCTGGACGATCATCTGCTTGACCCGCGCATACAGCGGCGCCGGCCCTTCGCCCATCTGGGCCACCAGCGCGCAGACGGAAGGTGTCGGCACGGCTATGCATCCTTGTGCAATTTGATTGACGGTAGCTTGCCGCAGTTTACCCGGCAGGCAAACGTCTGTATATGTATATACAAATAACGATACAGGATGACCGAGTGATGTCCGCCTACTTCGCCGAACGCGCCCTGCTCCCTTCAGGCTGGGCCAGCAATGTCCGCCTTGAGGTGTCCACCGCCGGGCGCCTCGAAAAAATAGACGTGAACGCCAGCGCCGAAGGCGCCGAACGCTTGGCCGGCCCGCTGCTGCCGGGCATGCCCAACCTGCATTCCCACGCCTTCCAGCGCGCCATGGCAGGCCTGGCGGAGGTGGTCGGCAATCCCAACGACAGTTTCTGGACCTGGCGCGACCTGATGTACCGCCTGGTCGGCCTGATCACTCCCGAGCAATTGCAGGTCATCGCCCGCCAGCTGTACATCGAGATGCTCAAGGCCGGCTACACCTCGGTGGCCGAATTCCACTACGTTCACCATGACAACACCGGCACGCCCTACGCCGACCCCACCGAGCTGTCGCGCCAGATCAGCGCGGCAGCGAGCGCCAGCGGCATCGGCCTGACGCTGCTGCCGGTGCTGTACTCCCATTCCGGCTTCGGCGGCCAGGCGCCGAACGAGGGCCAGCGCCGCTTCATCAACTCCACCGAGCAGTACCTGCGCCTGCAGGAGCAGCTCAAGCCGCTGCTGGCCGCGCAACCCGCGCAGCACCTGGGCCTGTGTTTCCACTCGCTGCGCGCGGTAACGCCACACCAGATCGCCGAAGTGCTGGGCGCCAGCGACAAGGCGTGCCCGGTGCACATCCACATCGCCGAGCAGCAGAAGGAAGTCAACGACTGCCTGGGCTGGAGCGGCCGTCGCCCGGTGCAATGGCTGTACGAGCACGTCGAGGTGGATTCGCGCTGGTGCCTGGTGCATGCAACCCACGTCGAGGCCGACGAAGTCAGCGCCATGGCCCGCAGCGGCGCGGTGGCAGGGCTGTGCCTCACCACCGAGGCCAACCTGGGCGATGGCATCTTCCCGGCCGTCGACTTCCTGGCCCAGGGCGGGCGCATGGGCATCGGCTCGGACAGCCATGTTTCGCTGAGCGTGGTCGAAGAGCTGCGCTGGCTGGAGTACGGCCAACGCCTGCGCGATCAGCGACGCAACCGGCTGTACCGCAGCGACCAGCCGATGGTCGGCCGCACCCTCTACGACGCGGCGCTGGCAGGCGGCGCGCAGGCCCTGGGGCAAGGCATTGGCGAGCTGGCGGTGGGCAAGCGTGCCGACTGGCTGGTGCTCGATGGCCAGGATCCGTACCTGGCGACCTCGAGCGGCGACGGCATCCTCAACCGCTGGCTGTTCGCCGGCAGCGACCGTCAGGTGCGCGATGTCATGGTCAACGGCCAGTGGGTGGTACGCCAGGGGCGACATGCGCTGGAAGAGCAAAGCGGGCAGGCATTCGCCGCGGTACTGCGCACGCTGCTGGGCTGAAAGCCGGCGCGATCAGCTGCGGATCGCGCCAGGCCTGATCTGGAGCCCGGCAGACTCAATGCCGGGCAACGATCGCCTTGTCCGACACCCGCCAGATCAGCCGACTGGTGTCATACCCCTGCTGGCGAGCCTTCGACAGCAGGTTCTCGCGCTCCCACGCCGGCAGGCTCGGAGTTCGCGACAGGATCCACAGGTACTTGCGATTCGGGCTGCCGACAATCGCAGTACGGTAGTGATCGTCCACGTACAGGATCCAGTAGTCCGCCTTGGTCAGCCCCGGTACCAGGCGCGTGAACCAGTTGTCGAACTCCACCCACAACTTGTCGGTGTGCCCCGGCGCCTCGATGCCCGCACGACCTTCGGCGCGCAACCATTCATCACCTTCGGTACGGCAACGGTTGAGCACACCCAGGCTGCCATCGGGCTTGAGGTTGTAATGGGCTTCGGACTGCGCGCAGCCTTCCTGGAAGCGCATCGGCAGGCGGGCCAGTTCGAACCACTTGCCCTGGTAGCGCTTGAGGTCGACGTTGCCGGCCGTCTTGGGCGCCAGCGAATCCACCGACGAGCTCGCACACCCGCCCAACGCCAACGCCAGACCCAGCGCCAGCAGCAGATGCGCGGCCCTCATTTGAGACCCTGCCCTGAGTACATCAACACCTTGTCAGCGGCGTACTGAACACTGATGAAGCTCTTCTCGTCCCCCCAGGTACAACTGCTCATGCCGAGCGCGCCCGAGCACTCCTTAGGCGATCCGAGCAGTTGCTCGACCTCGGCCTTGCTCATGCCGGCCTTGAGCTTGGAATAGTTTTCCTGGTTGATCTTGCTGCAGGCGGTCAGGACGACCAACAAGGACAACAGGGCGAGGGAACGCAACGACATGAAGGGCTCTCCTGGAGATGGATGCAACAGGCGAGACGGCCTGCAGAGACCTTAGAAGCGAAAATGCCTCCCCGGTTCCCTGCTACCCCTGCTTTCGTACCATGCCGTTGGTCGGGTCCCGTCACAAATCTCTCATGGCTAATTCATCACGGGCGACATAGCATTCAGCGATGTGGCCCTTTGCCGCACCCTCCTCCCGAAATGCCTGCGCAGACCTTGCACATGACAAAAAATCTCAAGTTCAGCCACAAGATCCTGGTGGCCGCCGCACTCGTGGTGGCCGTCGCCTTCGCCTGCTTCGTGCTGTTCAACGACTATCGCCAGCGCCAGTCGCTGCGCAGTGATACCGAAACCAACCTGCAGGAACTGGGTAACCTCACCGCGGGCAATATCCGCACCTGGCTCGACAGCCGCATCCAGTTGCTACAGTCGTTGGGCCAGCAGGTCGCCGTGGACGGCCCGGAAAAGGCCAGCCTTGACCGCAGCCTGGCGCTGCCGGTCTACGCCAGCAACTTCCAGCTCACCTACTTCGGCGGCAAGGACGGCCGTATGCAATCGGTGCCGGCAGGCAATCGCGCCCCCGACTACGACCCGCGCGCCCGCGGCTGGTACAAGGCCGCCAGCGCCGCCAACCAGACCATCATCACCGAACCCTACATCTCGGCGTCGGCCGGCAAGCTGGTGATCACCCTTGCCACGCCCGTGCAGCAGGCCGGCCAACTGATTGGCGTCAGCGGCGTCGACACCGACCTGCAGACCATCAGCAACCTGGTCAACGCCCTGGACTTCGGCGGCAAGGGCCACGCCTTCATCGTCAACGGCGAAGGCAAGATCCTCATCCATCCCAAGGCCGAGCTGGCCCTCAAGACCCTGGCAGACGTCTACCCCAACAACACCCCGCGCATCGGCAAGGGGCTGGCCGAAGTCGAGGCAGACGGTCGCAGCCAGTTCATCAGCTTCACCCACGTCGATGGCGTGCCGGCGGACTGGTACGTCGCACTGGTCCTGGACCAGGATGCTGCCTTCGCCATGCTCGGCGAACTGCGCACCTCGGCGGTGGTGGCCACGCTGATTGCCGTGGTGGTGATCATCGCCCTGCTCGGCCTGCTGATTCGTGTGCTGATGGAGCCGCTGCACGTGATGGGCCGAGCCATGCGCGATATCGCCGAGGGCGAAGGCGACCTGACCCGGCGCCTGACCATCCACGGCCAGGACGAATTCGGCAGCCTGGGGCAGTCGTTCAACCGCTTCGTCGAGCGCATCCACGAGTCGATCCGCGAAGTGGCTTCGGCCACTGGCCAGGTCAACGCCGTGGCCAAGCAGGTGGTGAGTGCATCCAACGCCTCCATCGACAACGCCGACCAGCAGTCCAGCCGCACCAGCAGCGTGGCGGCGGCGATCAACCAGCTGGGCGCCGCAGCCCAGGAGATCGCCCAGAACGCCGCCCTCGCCTCGCAGCACTCCAGCGACGCCCGCGACCTGGCCGCGGAAGGCCAGCAGGTGGTTGGCCAGACCATCGATGTGATGAACAAGCTGTCGGCGCGAATCAGCGATTCGTGCGGCAATATCGAGACGCTCAACGCCCATACCGCGAACATCGGCCAGATTCTCGACGTGATCAGCGGTATCTCCCAGCAGACCAATCTGCTGGCGCTCAACGCCGCCATCGAAGCAGCGCGGGCAGGCGAGGCAGGGCGTGGTTTTGCCGTGGTGGCCGATGAAGTGCGCAACCTGGCGCACCGCACCCAGGAGTCGGCGCAGCAGGTTCAGGGGCTGATCGAGGAATTGCAGGCCGGCGCGCAAGTGGCGGTGAGCACCATGAACCAGAGCCAGCAGCACAGTGATCACAGCGTCGAGATCGCCAACCGCGCAGGCGACCGCCTGGGCAGCGTGACCCAGCGCATCGGCGAGATCGACGGCATGAACCAGTCGGTAGCCACGGCGACCGAAGAGCAGACGTCAGTGGTCGAGTCGATCAATGTCGACATCACCGAGATCAATACGCTGAACCAGCAAGGAGTGCAGAACCTGCAGAGCACCTTGCGTGCCTGCAACGACCTGGAGCATCAGGTCGATCGGTTGAAGCAGTTGGTGGGGAGTTTCAGAATATAAGGTTCGGCGGCGCCTTCTTCGCGGATAAACCCGCGAAGAAGGCGCCGCTGATTCAGAACCGGGAACCCGGCTCCAGCAGGAAGTCCATCTCTTCACTGGTACTCGGCCGCCCCAGCATCAGGTTGCGATGCGGAAAACGCCCGAACCGCGCGATCACCCGCTGGTGCTGCTCGGCATAGTCCAGGAAGCCTTCGAACAACCGGCGATTGGCCTCGGGTTGCTCGTCCAGCAAGACCTGGTAGCGCTCCACGCACAGGTTCTGCCAATCCAGCACCTCGGCGTGCTCCAGCACCAGCAGCACGAACACGCGCTGGATAGGCAGCAGCTGATAGTCCCAGCCCTTTTGCAAACCCTGCATGGCCACCACTTGCGCACGCCGGTCGCCGTCGAAGGCGCGCGGTGTGTCGCGGTAGATCATGCGCGGCAACTGGTCGAGCAGGATCAACAACCCCAACCAGCCCTGCGGGCTCTGCTGCCACTCATCGAGCCCACCCGCCAGGGCCTGCTCGACCAGATCGCCGAACAGTGCCTGGGCCTCGGCATCGTCATGCTTGCCGAACCAGCGGGTGTTTTTCTCGTCAGCCACGGCCTGGGCATTGGTGCCCCAACCGAACCACCATTCCAGCAACGGCTGCCAAGGTGCGAGCATGACTTACTCCTTGTGATAGGCGGTGACGCGCTCGACCTCTTCCTTCGAGCCCAGGATCACCGACACGCGCTGGTGCAGGCTCTCAGGCTTGATGTCGAGGATGCGCTCGTAACCGTTGGTCGATGCGCCGCCGGCCTGCTCGATGATGAACGACATCGGGTTGGCTTCGTACATCAGGCGCAGCTTGCCCGGCTTGCTCGGCTCTCGAGCGTCGCGCGGGTACATGAACAGGCCGCCACGGGTCAGGATGCGGTGCACGTCGGCCACCATCGAGGCGATCCAGCGCATGTTGTAGTTCTTTTTCAGCGGCCCGGTCTCACCGGCCAGCAGCTCGCCCACGTAACGCTGCACCGGGGCTTCCCAGTGGCGCTGGTTGGACATGTTGATGGCGAACTCGGCGGTGGTTTCCGGCACGCGGATGTTTTCGTGGGTCAGGACGAAGCTGCCCAGTTCGCGGTCCAGGGTGAAGCCCTTGACGCCATTGCCCAGGGTGAGGATCAGCATGGTCTGCGGGCCGTAGATCGCATAACCGGCGGCGACCTGCTGGGTGCCTGGTTGCAGGAAGGCGTTTTCGTTGAGGGTTTCGTTCTGGCTCAGGTACTCGTTCGGGCAACGCAGCACGGAGAAGATGGTACCGACCGAGACGTTGACGTCGATGTTCGACGAGCCGTCCAGTGGGTCGAAGACCAGCAGGTAAGCGCCTTTGGGATATTTGCCCGGGATCTGGTAGGCGTTGTCCATTTCTTCGGACGCCATGCCAGCCAGGTGGCCGCCCCACTCGTTGGCCTCGAGCAGGATGTCGTTGGAGATGACGTCGAGCTTCTTCTGCACTTCGCCTTGCACGTTTTCGGTGCCCATGCTGCCCAGCACGCCGCCCAGGGCGCCCTTGGACACGTGGTGGCTGATTTCCTTGCACGCGCGCGCCACCACTTCGATCAGGAAGCGCAGATCGGCAGGAGTGTTGTTGCTGCGGGTCTGCTCAATCAGATAGCGACTCAGGGTAACGCGGGACATGTATGGCTCCGAAGTGGAAAGGGGTAGAAAAACCCCCGCAGTTTACAGGGAGAGTGGCAGCCTAGCGAGCGAAGAGACTCGCCTGGCGGATCAGACGGTGGTTCGGGCGATGAGTTCAGGCAGTTGGTCGGCGGCGGCTCAATCGCGGGGCAAGCCCGCTCCTGCAGGGCCAGCGCCGTCCTTTGCAGGAGCGGGCTTGCCCCGCGATAGGGCCGGAACTGACACCCTTCTAATCCAATGCCTTCCATATCTCAGTGGCATATTCGCGAATGGTCCGGTCCGACGAGAACCAGCCCATCCGTGCGGTATTGAGCACCGCCATGCGCCACCACTCCTGCGGCGTATGCCACAGCTCCTCGACCCGCAGTTGGGCATCCCAGTACGCATCGAAATCGGCACACAGCAGGAAGCGATCATAGGCCACCAGGCCGTCGATCAGTCCGGCATAGCGCCCTGGATCATCCGGCGAGAACACACCGCTGCGGATCGCCTGCAGGACATCGCCAAGGCGCCCCGAAGCGGCCACGGCAGCCGCCGCACCGAAATCGCCCGCGCGCTTGCGCGCCTCGACCTGCTGGGCGGTCAGGCCGAAGATGAACATGTTTTCCGCGCCAACCTGCTCCCACATCTCGACGTTGGCGCCGTCGAGGGTGCCGATGGTCAGCGCGCCGTTGAGGGCGAACTTCATGTTGCTGGTACCGGACGCTTCGTACCCGGCAGTGGAGATCTGCTCGGAAAGGTCGGCCGCCGGGATGATGCTCTCGGCCAGGCTGACGTTGTAGTTGGGCAGGAACACCACCTTGAGCAGCCCGCGCACGGTGGGGTCGTTGTTGACCACCCGGGCGATGTCGTTGGTCAACTTGATGATCAGCTTGGCCTGGTGATAGCTGGCTGCCGCCTTGCCGGCGAAGATCTTCACCCGCGGCGCCCACGCGGTGCCGGGGTCATTGCGCATGGCCTGGTACAGCGCGACGGTATGCAACAGGTTGAGCAACTGGCGCTTGTACTCGTGGATACGCTTGACCTGCACGTCGAACAACGCTTCGGGGTTGACCGTCACGCCGATGCGGTCCTGGATGATGCTCGCCAGTGCGCGCTTGCTGTGCAGGCGCTGGGCTGCGAACTGCTTGCGGAAGGTGGCTTTATCGGCATGAGGCGCCAGCGCCTTGAGCTTGCCCTCCGGATCGTCCAGCACCTCGGCGCCCAGGGCATCGACCAGCATGCCGGTCAACTGCGGATTGGCCTGGTACAGCCAGCGGCGGAAGGTGATGCCGTTGGTCTTGTTGTTGATCCGTTGCGGATACAGCTTGTGCAACTCGGCGAACACCGTGCTCTTCATCAACTTGCTATGCAGCGCCGACACGCCGTTGACGCTGTGCGAACCGAGAAACGCCAGGTTGCCCATGCGCACACGGCGGCCGTTATCCTCCTCGATCAGCGACACCGCGCGCAGCACGTCGAAGTCGTGCAAGCCTTTGGCCCGCAGCGCGTCGATGTGGTACGCGTTGATCAGGTAGATGATCTGCATGTGCCGCGGCAGCATGCGCTCCATCAATGCCACAGGCCAGGTTTCCAGTGCCTCGGGCAGCAGGGTGTGGTTGGTGTAGGCCAGGGTGCCGACCGTCAGCTCCCAGGCCTTTTCCCAGGGAATCCCGTGCTGGTCGACCAGCAGGCGCATCAGCTCGGCGACGGCGATCGAGGGGTGGGTGTCGTTGAGCTGGATCGCCGCCGAGTCCGGCAGGTTGAGCAGGTCATCGTGCATGTTCAGGTGACGTCGCAGCAGATCCTGCAGCGACGCGGAGACGAAGAAGTACTCCTGGCGCAGGCGCAATTCCTGCCCCGCTTCGGTGCTGTCCGCCGGATAAAGCACCCGCGAGATGCTTTCGGCCCGCGCAACTTCGGCCACCGCCCCGAGGTGATCGCCGGCATTGAAGCGCTCCAGGTGCAACTCTTCGAGCGCCCGGGCACGCCACAGGCGCAAGGTATTGACGCTGGATCCGCGCCAGCCGACCACCGGCGTATCGTAGGCCACCGCACGCACGGTTTCGCCCGGCGTCCAGACCTGCCGCGCAGCACCATGGGCATCGTGCAGCGTTTCGACACTGCCGCCAAAACTGATCGGATAGATCACCTCGGCGCGCTCGAATTCCCAAGGGTTGCCGAAGTCCAGCCAGTTCTCGGTCTGCTCCTGCTGCCAGCCATCGACGATGGCCTGGCGGAACAACCCGTGCTCGTAGCGGATACCGTAGCCATGGGCGGCAATGCCGAGGGTCGACATGCTTTCCATGAAGCACGCCGCCAGCCGTCCCAGACCACCATTACCCAGCGCCGCATCGGGCTCGAGCAGGCGGATGCGCTCAAGGTCCACGTCCAGCCCCTCGAGCGCTTCACGGGCGATTTCCAGATAGCCCAGGTTGCTCAGGCTGTCGTACAGCAGTCGGCCGATGAGGAATTCCAGGGAGAGGTAGTAGACCCGCTTCTGGCTGCGCCGGTAGGCCCGGCGGGTGTGGTCCATCCAGTGGTCGACCATGTGATCGCGGGCGGCCAGGGCGATGGCTTCGAACCAGTCATGGTCGAAGGCATGTTCCGGGTCCTTGCCGACCGCGTAGGTCAGCTTGTCCAGTACAGCGGCGCGAAACGCGGCCACCTCGGCGTCACGAGCTTTGGGTTCCTGGGACATGCGGCATCCTCGGGCAAGTTGACGAATACGGAGGGAGATTGAAGAGACTAGACCCTTCGACAGGGAGTGACAGGCTCGGTTCGCAGTTTTCATGCCGGCTTGGCGATTCCGGCAAAAGGTTGTTCACAAATTGAACAACTCCGGTATGATCGCGCGCCCCAAGACCGTGATCCGCCCACTATTAAAATGAAACCGACCCTGATCGCCGCCGCCGAAGTCGACCGCCTGGAAACCTGGCAGCGCTACACCAGCAGCATGTGCCATGGCTGCCATTCGACCTGCTGTACCCTGCCTGTGGAGGTGAAGATCAAGGATCTGATCCGCATCGGCGTGGTGGACGAGTTCGAGAAGGACGAGCCGCCGAAGAACGTCGCCAAGCGCCTGCAGAAAGAAGGCATCATCGAGCGCTTCAACCAGAAGTCGGGCATCTTCACCCTGACCCGGATGAGCAACGACGATTGCATGTATCTGGACCGCAAGAGCCGGCTGTGCACCATTTATGACAAGCGCCCGGATACCTGCCGGAACCACCCCAAGGTCGGACCGCGGCCGGGGTACTGTGCGTACAAGCCCAAGGTGGTTGGGCGATAGGCCTGTAGCGCCGGTACGGGCCTCTTCGCGGGCAAGTCGGGGCGCCGAACCGCCGCTCCCACAGGGACCCCGCCGGCCTCTGGGGCAGCGTAGTCCCTGTGGGAGCGGGTTTACCCGCGAAGAGGCCAGCAAAGCGAATACAAATCCTGCAGGCAAAAAAACGCCCCCGGCCTTTCGACCGGGGGCGTTTTCATTCAGCCTGAGCTAACTCAGTTCTTGGCTTTCTTGGCAGCGCGGGTACGCTCGCCTTCGTCCAGGATCTTCTTGCGCAGACGGATCGACTTCGGCGTCACTTCGCACAGCTCGTCGTCCTGGATGAATTCCAGGGCCTGCTCGAGGGTGTGGCGAACCGGCGGAACCAGGGCGATGACTTCGTCTTTGCCCGAAGCACGCATGTTGTCGAGCTTCTTGCCTTTGGTCGGGTTCACGCCCAGGTCGTTGTCACGGCTGTTCAGACCGATGATCTGACCGTTGTAGATCTCCTGGCCGTGCTCGACGAACAGCTTGCCGCGCGCCTGCAGGGTTTCCAGCGAGTAGGTCAGGGCCTTGCCGGTCTCGACCGAAACCAGAACACCGTTCAGACGGCCGGACATCTGGCCCGACTTCATGGTGTCGTAGCGATCGAAGATCGAGGTCAGGATGCCTGCACCGTTGGTCAGGGTCAGGAACTGGTTACGGAAACCGATCAGACCACGGGCCGGGATGTTGTATTCCAGGCGCACGCGGCCCTTGCCATCCGGGACCATGTTGGTCAGGTCGCCCTTACGCAGGCCCATCTCTTCCATGACCTTGCCCTGGGATTCTTCAGGGATGTCGATGGTGACGTTCTCGAACGGTTCCTGCTTCACGCCATCCACTTCACGGATGATCACTTCAGGACGGCCTACAGCCATCTCGAAGCCTTCGCGGCGCATGGTTTCGATCAGAACCGACAGGTGCAGCTCACCACGGCCCGATACCTTGAACTTGTCAGGGGAGTCGGTTTCCTGAACGCGCAGGGCTACGTTGTACAGCAGCTCCTTGTCCAGACGATCCTTGATGTTGCGGCTGGTGACGAACTTGCCTTCTTTACCGCAGAACGGCGAGTCGTTGACCTGGAAGGTCATCGAAACGGTTGGCTCGTCGACGGTCAGCGGCTTCATCGCCTCTACCGCGTCCGGGGCGCACAGGGTGTCGGAGATGAACAGCTCGTCGAAACCGCTGATGCAGACGATGTCGCCAGCCTGGGCTTCTTCGACGTCAACGCGGTGCAGGCCGTGGTGGCCCATCAGCTTGAGGATACGACCGTTGCGCTTCTTGCCGTCGGTGTCGATGGCGACAACCGGAGTGTTCGGCTTGACGCGACCACGGGCGATACGGCCAACACCGATAACACCGAGGAAGCTGTTGTAGTCCAGAGCGGAGATCTGCATCTGGAAAGGACCTTCACGGTCAACGTTCGGCGCAGGTACGTTGTCGACGATCGACTGGTACAGCGCGGTCATGTCCTCACCCATTTCGGTGTGGTCCAGACCGGCGATGCCGTTCAGGGCCGAAGCGTAGACGACTTTGAAGTCCAGCTGTTCGTCGGTGGCACCGAGGTTGTCGAACAGGTCGAAGATCTGGTCCAGAACCCAGTCAGGACGCGCGCCCGGACGGTCGACCTTGTTGATCACGACGATTGGCTTGAGACCGGCTTCGAAGGCTTTCTTGGTTACGAAGCGGGTTTGCGGCATCGGGCCGTCCTGGGCGTCGACCAGCAGCAGCACCGAGTCGACCATCGACATTACACGCTCAACCTCGCCACCGAAGTCGGCGTGGCCGGGGGTGTCGACGATGTTGATGTGGTAGCCGTTCCAGTTGATGGCGGTGTTCTTCGCCAGAATGGTAATGCCGCGCTCTTTTTCCTGGTCGTTGGAGTCCATGACGCGCTCGTCGTTGAGCTCGTTACGCTCCAGGGTGCCGGACTGGCGCAGGAGTTTGTCGACCAGGGTGGTTTTACCATGGTCAACGTGGGCGATGATGGCGATGTTACGCAGATTTTCGATCACAACTGTATCTCGTGCAGAGGATTCGGTTTGCCGCCAGTCTAGGCGGCCAATATGAAGGTAAAAGGCTCAGCGGGCCCGCAGGTCGGGAGGGCGATGGCGGATGCTGCCGCCATACAGCCCTGGCGTCTTATGCCGGACGATAAACACGCACATTGGCATGTCCCTCACTGAGCAGGTGGTGTGCGTGCAGACGGCTCATCACACCCTTGTCGCAATAAAGCAGGTACTGCCGGTTGGCATCGAGCTGCTTGAACTTGCTGTTGATCGCGTAGAACGGCAGTGCCTGGACCTCGACGCCGTCGATCTGCAGCGGTTCGTCTTCCTGGGCGTCAGGGTGACGGATGTCGATGACAATCTGACCTGGCAGCGCCTCGGCCACTTCCTCGATATCGATATCCTTGCCCAACTCGTCGATCACGTGGTCGATGGAGATCAGCTTGGCGCGTTCCAGGGCGCGCTCGAGCACCGCCATGTCGAACTGCTTCTCTTCATGCTCCATGCGGTGGCGCTTGGCATGGGTGGTCGGGTTCACCGAGATCACGCCGCAGTATTCGGGCATGTGCTTGGCGAAATCGGCGGTGCCGATCTGGTAGGCGGTATCGATGATGTCCTGCTTGTGGCTGGCCAGCAGCGGACGCAGCACCAGCTTGTCGGTGGCCGAGTCGATGATCGCAAGGTTGGGCAGGGTCTGGCTGGAAACCTGCGAGATCGCCTCGCCTGTGACCAGGGCGTCGATTTCCAGGCGATCGGCCATGCGCGCCGCGGCACGCAGCATCATACGCTTGAGCGTCACGCCCATATAACTGTTGTCGACCTTGCCGAGAATCTCGCCGACCACTTCCTCGAACGGCACGCTGATGAACAGCACGCGCTGGCTGCTGCCGTATTTCTTCCACAGGTAGTGCGCGACTTCCATCACGCCCAGCTCGTGGGCACGGCCACCGAGGTTGAAGAAGCAGAAGTGGGTCATCAGGCCGCGGCGCATCATCTGGTAGGCCGCCACGGTGGAGTCGAAGCCACCGGACATCAGCACCAGCGTCTGCTCCAGCGCACCCAGCGGGTAGCCGCCGATGCCGTTGTGCTGGTTGTGGATGACGTACAGGCGCTGGTCGCGGATTTCGATGCGCACCATCACTTCGGGGGTCTTCAGGTCGATGCCGGCGGCGCCGCACTGCTGGCGCAGCTGGCTGCCGACATAGCGGTCGACGTCCATCGAGGTGAAGTCGTGGTGGCCGCCGCGCTTGCAGCGTACGGCGAAGCGCTTGCCGGCCAGCAGGTGGCCGAAGTGCTGCCTGCATTTGTCGACGATGTCGTCGAAGTCGCCCAGCGGATACTCCTGCACCTGCAGGAAGTGGGTGATCCCTGGGGTGCAGGTCAGGCGTTCGATCATCTCGCGCTGGACTTTCTCGTCTTCGATGCGGGTGACCACCTCGAGATTATCCCAGACACCATCGACCACGAGCTCAGGATCCAGATCCTTGAGCACGTTGCGGATGTTCTTGCCGAGCTGGCGGATGAAGCGCTTGCGCACCGGCCGGCTCTTGATGGTGATCTCTGGGAAGACTTTGACGATAAGTTTCATTGGGTTAACAGCGCGCCCGGGGCCTGCCGAAAATGAGGGGCGCGAATTATAGCGGAAATGGCTCGAGGTTTGAGCAACTTTTGATCAGAGGTTTGTTCGAGGGGCTTTCAGGTGGAATTGATAGCGCTTGCAAAGGCCATTTCGCGGGCAAGCCCGCTCCCACAGGATCTGCGCCACCGGCAACCCCGTGGGAGCGGGCTTGCCCGCGAAGAGGCCCTCAAAGAACGCATCACGCATAAATAAGCGCACCAAAATGAAGCATTGGCGCGAGGAAATGCCTTTTATGAGTGCACAACCCCACTACCTTCCCTCGCCAAACACCCGCAAACGCCCACTTTCACGGTGCCCTCGCCATTTTCGGGCACTGGCATGCAATTTGCTCCCTTGTGATGCAGGTAAGCTTGGCCGACTATCCGCGCCCGGCGACACCCTTTTTCCAGGGCAGCGGCCAAGCGCACCCTAGACCATCCGGAGGACAACATGTCGAAGTCGGTTCAACTCATCAAAGATCATGACGTCAAGTGGATTGATCTGCGTTTCACGGACACCAAAGGCAAACAGCACCACGTCACCATGCCGGCTCGCGATGCGCTGGATGAAGACTTCTTCGAAGCTGGCAAGATGTTCGACGGCTCCTCCATCGAGGGCTGGAAAGGCATCGAAGCTTCCGACATGATCCTGCTGCCGGACGACTCGTCCGCCGTGCTCGACCCGTTCACCGATGAGCCGACCCTGATCCTGGTCTGCGACGTGATCGAGCCGTCCACCATGCAAGGCTACGACCGCGACCCACGCGCCATCGCCAAGCGTGCCGAAGAGTTCCTGAAGAGCACCGGCATCGGCGACACCGTATTCGTCGGCCCAGAGCCTGAGTTCTTCATCTTCGATCAGGTGAAGTTCAAGTCGGACATCTCCGGCTCGATGTTCAAGATCTACTCCGAGCAAGGCTCCTGGATGACCGACCAGGACGTCGAAGGCGGCAACAAGGGCCACCGCCCTGCCGTCAAAGGCGGCTACTTCCCGGTTCCGCCGTGCGACCACGACCACGAAATCCGTACTGCCATGTGCAACGCCATGGAAGAAATGGGCCTGGTCATCGAAGTTCACCACCACGAAGTGGCGACTGCCGGCCAGAACGAGATCGGTGTGAAGTTCAACACCCTGGTCACCAAGGCTGACGAAGTCCAGACCCTGAAGTACTGCGTGCACAACGTTGCCGACGCCTATGGCAAGACCGCAACCTTCATGCCGAAGCCACTGTACGGCGACAACGGCTCGGGCATGCACGTTCACATGTCGATCTCCAAGGACGGCAAGAACACTTTCTCCGGCGAAGGCTATGCCGGCCTGTCCGACACCGCCCTGTACTTCATCGGCGGTATCATCAAGCACGGTAAGGCCCTGAACGGCTTCACCAACCCGGCTACCAACTCCTACAAGCGTCTGGTACCAGGCTTCGAAGCTCCGGTCATGCTGGCCTACTCGGCCCGTAACCGCTCGGCCTCGATCCGTATCCCTTACGTTTCCAGCCCGAAAGCCCGCCGCATCGAAGCGCGCTTCCCGGACCCGGCTGCCAACCCGTACCTGTGCTTCGCTGCACTGCTGATGGCCGGCCTGGACGGTATCCAGAACAAGATCCACCCAGGCGATGCCGCCGACAAGAACCTGTACGACCTGCCGCCTGAAGAGGCCAAAGAGATCCCACAGGTTTGCGGTAGCCTGAAAGAAGCCCTGGAAGAGCTGGACAAGGGCCGTGCGTTCCTGACCAAGGGCGGCGTGTTCTCCGACGACTTCATCGATGCCTACATCGAGCTGAAGTCCGAAGAAGAAATCAAGGTCCGTACCTTCGTTCACCCGCTGGAATACGACCTGTACTACAGCGTTTGATGTGCGCGGCGCCTGCGCCGTGACCGTCTAGAGAACGGCCTCCTTCGGGAGGCCGTTTGCGTTTTCACATCCAGGATTTACAGAACCTTCCTACTAGAAGGTTAGTAAAATTGCTGCGAGACTCAGAGGCTCCAACCCCATGGAGACTCCCATGCGTCGTTCATTTATCACCTTCTCCTGCATCGCAGGGCTGTCCGCTTGCGTGAATGCCAACGAGCCCCGCTCCCCCTTCGATCCCCTGCTCGACAGCATCGAACAGCGACTGGAAATCGCCCAGGCTGTCGCACTGCATAAATGGGATCGCCACCAACCGGTTCAAGACAGCCCACGCGAGCGACAGGTACTGGCCAAGGTCGGCCAGGCAGCCAGTGCACATCGATTGAGCGCCGACCGTGCCGAACAGTTCTTTGCCGATCAGATAGAAGCCAACAAGCTCAGGCAGTACCACCTGCTCAACCAGTGGCACCTGCAACATCAAGCGCCTGATATTCCGCGCCAGGACCTCGCCAGCGAAATACGCCCCATACTGGATCAGCTCCAGGACCGATTGCTCGATGCACTGGCCGAGTTCGACCAACAACGTCCGCAGCGCTGCAGCGAAGCCTTGGCTGAAGCGATTGCATCGAGAACTACCGATGCCCCACGTCGCCTGTTCCTGATCAGGGCGACCGCCAACCTGTGCCAACGCCCCTGACGCTCTATGCTCTATATTGGTGCACAAAACCGCTGAACGCCCCGCAATGCACCCCAAATTAGGTCAGGAGAATCGGTAAACCAGGCTTTTCTGAGCCGATTTTGCGCATATCCAGCGCTTTATCGGGCAATTCCGCTTCTTTTCGGAGCCTTGGTTTGTTTCTTGCATTTTCAGGCTATCAGCGGATTACCAGCGTGCCCGCCCCTGGTCGAGCCAGGGGCGCCATGTGCCAGAACAGCGCCAAAAGAGGTCAACCACGCACCATGACCATCAGCGATGCACAGCACCGTCTGCTCCTGGACAACCTGACCACTGCCACCTTGCTGCTCAACAGCGACCTGCGCCTTGAGTACATGAACCCGGCAGCGGAAATGCTCCTGGCCGTCAGCGGCCAGCGCAGCCATGGCCAGTTCATCAGTGAGCTGTTCACCGAATCGACCGAGGCGCTCAATTCCCTGCGCCAGGCCGTGGAACAGGCGCACCCGTTCACTAAGCGCGAAGCCCAACTGACTTCGTTGACCGGCCAGAGCATCACCGTCGACTACGCCGTGACGCCGATCCTGCACCAGGGCAACACCCTGCTGCTGCTCGAAGTCCACCCGCGCGACCGCCTGCTGCGCATCACCAAGGAAGAGGCGCAACTGAGCAAGCAGGAAACCACCAAGATGCTGGTGCGCGGCCTCGCCCACGAGATCAAGAACCCGCTCGGCGGCATCCGTGGCGCAGCGCAGTTGCTGGCCCGCGAGCTGCCCGAAGACGGTCTGCGCGACTACACCAACGTCATCATCGAAGAAGCCGACCGCCTGCGAAATCTGGTCGACCGCATGCTCGGTTCGAACAAGCTGCCGTCGCTGTCGATGACCAACGTGCACGAAGTGCTCGAACGTGTCTGTAGTCTGGTGGAGGCCGAAAGCCAGGGCGGCATCACCCTGGTGCGCGATTACGACCCGAGCCTGCCGGACGTGCTGATCGACCGCGAGCAGATGATCCAGGCCGTACTCAATATCGTGCGCAACGCCATGCAGGCGATCGGCGGGCAGAACGAACTGCGCCTGGGCCGCATCACCCTGCGCACCCGCGCGGTGCGCCAGTTCACCATCGGCCATGTGCGCCACAGGCTGGTGGCACGGGTCGAAATCATCGACAACGGCCCCGGCATTCCCGCAGAACTGCAGGACACCCTCTTCTATCCCATGGTCAGCGGGCGCCCGGACGGTACCGGGCTCGGGCTGGCCATTACCCAGAACATCATCAGCCAGCATCAGGGCCTGATCGAGTGTGAAAGCCATGCCGGCCATACCACCTTCTCGATCTTCCTGCCCCTGGAACAAGGAGCCACAGCCCCATGAGCCGTAGTGAAACCGTGTGGATCGTCGACGATGATCGCTCCATCCGCTGGGTCCTGGAAAAAGCCCTGCAACAAGAGGGCATGACCACCCAGAGCTTCGACAGTGCCGACGGGGTCATGGGTCGACTGGCCCGGCAGCAGCCGGACGTGATCATCTCCGACATCCGCATGCCTGGCGCCAGCGGCCTGGACCTGCTCGCGCAGATTCGCGAACAGCACCCGCGCCTGCCGGTGATCATCATGACCGCCCACTCGGACCTGGACAGTGCGGTGGCGTCCTACCAAGGGGGCGCCTTCGAGTACCTGCCCAAGCCGTTCGACGTCGATGAGGCGGTGTCGCTGGTCAAGCGCGCCAACCAGCACGCCCTGGAACAGCAGGCGCTCGAAGCGCCGCCCGTACTCGCCCGCACGCCCGAGATCATCGGCGAGGCACCGGCGATGCAGGAGGTGTTTCGCGCCATCGGCCGGCTGAGCCATTCCAACATCACCGTGCTGATCAACGGCGAGTCCGGTACGGGCAAGGAACTGGTCGCCCACGCCCTGCACCGCCATAGCCCGCGTGCGGCTTCGCCGTTCATCGCGTTGAACATGGCGGCGATCCCCAAGGACCTGATGGAGTCCGAGCTGTTCGGCCACGAGAAAGGCGCCTTCACCGGTGCGGCCAACCAGCGGCGCGGACGCTTCGAGCAGGCTGACGGCGGCACCTTGTTCCTCGACGAGATCGGCGACATGCCTGCCGACACCCAGACCCGCCTGCTGCGCGTGCTGGCCGATGGCGAGTTCTATCGGGTCGGTGGCCATGTACCGGTGAAGGTGGACGTGCGCATCATCGCCGCGACGCACCAGAACCTGGAATCGCTGGTGCAAGCCGGCAAGTTCCGTGAAGACCTGTTCCATCGCCTCAACGTGATCCGCATCCACATCCCGCGCCTGGCTGACCGGCGCGAGGACATCCCGGCCCTCGCCCGCCACTTCCTGGGCCGTGCGGCGCGGGAACTGGCGGTCGAGCCCAAGCTGCTGAAGCCGGAAACCGAGGAGTTCATGCGCAACCTGCCTTGGCCTGGCAACGTGCGTCAGCTCGAGAACACCTGCCGCTGGATCACAGTGATGGCCTCGAGCCGCGAAGTGCTGATCGGCGACCTGCCGCCAGAGCTGCTCAACCTGCCGCACGATGCCGCACCGGTCACCAACTGGGAGCAGGCACTGCGCCAGTGGGCCGACCAGGCCCTGGCGCGCGGGCAGTCGAACCTGCTCGACAGCGCCGTGCCGAGCTTCGAACGGATCATGATCGAGACCGCGCTCAAGCACACCGCCGGACGCCGCCGCGATGCCGCAGTGCTGCTGGGATGGGGGCGCAACACCCTGACGCGCAAGATCAAGGAGCTGGGGATGAAGGTCGATGGCGGGGATGACGATGAAGGTGAGGATCACTGAGGTCTGACGCGTCGCGCTGCGCTCAACCGATCCAAAAGCAAGCCCCGCTCCTGTAGGAGCGGGCTTGCCCGCGAACACGGGCGTAGCCCGTGCCATGCACCGCGGTGTCTTTTTCGCGGGCAAGCCCGCTCCCACATTACCCCTCCAGCCCTCCCCTGCACCGATCCTGTGCCACTTGCACCTCGGCAAGGCACAAATCCCCTCCAATCCCCGCAAAACCGCCCTGAAAGCCCAGTATTTCCGGGCCTTTCAAAACTGGCACGCCCCCTGCAATAGGTACTGTATCTCCAGTTTCGGGGGCCTCGGTACAGGCAGGCCGGGATATCCCCCTCTTTTATTCGCAACACCGCCCGTTTCGGGGACCTCGGTACAGGCAGGCCGGGACTCCCTCTTTTATTCGCAACATCGCCCGTTTTGGGGACCTCGGTACAGGCAGGCCGGGACTCCCTCTTTTATTCGCAACATCGCCCGTTTTGGGGACCTTGGTACAGGCAGGCCGAGACATCCCCTCTTTTATTCGTGCAGCCTCACCTGCACCCGCCAGCGCCCAGCGTCCTCTGCAGCGGCCCACGTACCGCTCAGGGGACGCGCGGCCACCACCGTCAGCACCAGCCCTTCCTCGCTCTGCTGCAAGCGCCAGCCCACCGGCTTGCCCTGCAGGTTCAACTGCCCACGCTGGGCCTTGCCTTCGGCCTGAAACACCACGGCCACCGTACCTTCGACATTTTCGCCATGCAGCTTGGGAGCTTCGTTGAACCACAGGTCGAGGCCATCCTGCACCACCTCGATCCGCTCGAGCACACGCACATCAGGCGCGGTCAGGCGACCGATCATCAGCCCCACCATCACGCCGACGATCGCCATCGACAGCAACACCCGTGGCCAAGCCTTCGAACGCGGGTCCGGTTCGAGGGTAGAATGCTCGTCATCTTCGTGCCTGGAGCCGTGCATGTTTCACGTCATCCTCTTTCAACCAGAAATTCCGCCGAACACCGGCAATATCATCCGCCTCTGCGCCAACAGCGGCTGCGACCTGCACCTGATCGAGCCGATCGGCTTCGAGCTGGACGACAAGCGCCTGCGTCGTGCGGGGCTGGATTATCACGAGTATGCCACGCTCAAGCGCCACGAGAGCCTCGAAGCATGCCTGGTGAGCCTGGGACAACCGCGCCTGTTCGCCTTCACCACCAAGGCCTCGCACCCCTTCCATGAAGTGGCCTACCAGCCAGGCGATGCCTTCCTGTTCGGCCCTGAAAGCCGCGGCCTGCCCGCCGAGGTGCTGGACAGCCTGCCCGCCGGGCAACGCCTGCGCCTGCCGATGCGCCCCGGGTGCCGCAGCCTGAACCTGTCCAATACCGTGGCCGTCACGGTATACGAGGCCTGGCGCCAACAAGGCTTCGCCTGAGCAGGATCGCGATTCGCCGCCCATGAAAAAGGCCGCGTCCCTCACAGGACGCGGCCTTTTCATTTACGCGGTGCGGATCAGTTATCCAGCGCCACCTGCCCGGCAGCACCGCGTTTGCGGTGCAGCAGGAGGCCTGCCGCCACCACGGCGATGCTCAGCAAGGCCGTGGCGATGATCTCGATCCGGTGATCTTCACGCAGCGCCATCACCACCAGCACAGCCACGATGAAGGCGATGGTCGCCCAGGTCAGCCCCGGGAACAGCCACATCTTGAACGAGATCTTCTCGCCGCGCGCTTCACGCTGGGCACGCATGCGCAGCTGGGAAACGGCGATCACCAGGTACACCAGCAGCGCAATGGCGCCAGAGCTGGCCAGCAGGAACTCGAACACCTGGGCCGGGGCGACGAAGTTGGCGAACACGCAGAGGAAGGCCGCAGCGGTCGACAGCATGACCGCCCAGTGCGGGGTGCCCGCCTTGGTGGTGCGCTGGGCCACGGCCGGCGCGTCGCCACGCTTGCTCAAGGAGAACAGCATGCGCGAAGACGTGTACAGCGCCGAGTTCAGGCAGCTGGTGACGGCGATCAGCACGACGATGTCGACGATCAGCTTGGCATTGGGCACGCCGATCAGGCTCAGGACGGTCTGATAGGAGCCTTTTTCCGCAAGGGTCGGATCGTTCCACGGCACCATGGCCACGACCAGGAAGATCGACACCAGGTAGAACAGGCAGATGCGCCAGATCACCGAGTTGGTCGCACGGCTGATCTGCTTGCCTGGATCCTTCGACTCGGCGGCCGCGATGGTGACGATTTCAGTGCCCATGAACGAGAACATGGTGGTCAGCATGGCTGCCAGCACTGCCCCCAGGCCATTGGGCATGAAGCCCTGGGTATCGAACAGGTGGCTGACACCGCTGACCTGGCTGCCCGGCACCATGCCGAACATGGCCGCGCAGCCGACGACGATGAAGGCGATGATCGCCAGCACCTTGAGCAGGGCGAACCAGAACTCGAACTCGCCGTAGTTCTTCACGCTGAACAGGTTGGTGATGGTCAGTGCCAGGGTGATGACCAGCGAGAACGCCCACAGGTCGACGGCCGGGAACCAGGCATGCAGGATCGCTGCAGCGGCGTTGGCCTCCAGTGGGATCACCAGCACCCAGAACCACCAGTACAGCCAGCCGATGGTGAAACCGGCCCAGCGCCCGATGGCGCGGTCGGCGTAGGTCGAGAACGAACCGGTGTCGGGCGAGGCGACGGCCATTTCGCCGAGCATGCGCATCACCAGCACCACGAGGGTACCGGCAGCGGCATAGGCGAGCAGGACCGCCGGGCCGGCTGCGGCGATGGCGTGGCCGGAGCCGACGAACAGACCGGCGCCGATGACGCCAGCAATGGACAGCATGGTGACATGCCGTTGTTTGAGCCCCTGAGCGAGGTCATTGGAATTGTGCTTACCGCTCATAAAACTACCTTTGTAAGGAGTGGACCACCCGATTGCTGATAACGAAGCGCGCCAGGGGTTGATTTAGACGCCTTGGCAATCGGCGCTTTCCAGCTGGCAATAAGTGCGCCAGCGAGGAAAATCATTCGTCTGAATAATGTCTCAGTCCCGAATGGCGGGGCCTTGCGAGCATTTGGCCAGGGTTTGACCGAATGCCCATCGAGGCTCGCGGGCCAAGTGTGCATTACTGAAATACCCACTTACAAATGCACTAAAGGTAGTCCTTGGTAACACCTTTGCACCGATCAGGGGCACAAAAGGTGCAACCTCGGCGTGCAACCTTGAGTCGGTGGTGTGGCCTTCGCGGGCAAGCCCGCTCCTACGGTTTGGGCGGGGGGCGCGCCACCGAACAAAACCGAAACTCCTTCCCTCCCCCGCCCAAAACTGGCACCATCGCGCCTTTTTTCATCAAGGCTCCGGTGCCAAGCGCAACGCATTGCGGACATCCGCGCGACGTTGCACTGCAGCGATGCGACAAACTGTCCCGCCAACGACCCGAGCCCGCTGCGACCCGGTTGGCCGCCATTACGCCGCTATGCTAGCGTTGCGCTCGCCAGGAAGGCCGCCAACAGCTGGGAACGCACCCGAACACATGAGGACCGCACATGGCCCAGGCCACGCCCGCGCTGGAAATCCGCAATCTGCACAAACGCTACGGCGATCAGGAAATTCTCAAGGGCATTTCGCTGACCGCGCGCGACGGTGACGTGATCTCGATCCTCGGTTCGTCCGGTTCCGGCAAGTCCACCCTGCTGCGCTGCATCAACCTGCTCGAGAACCCGCACCAGGGTGAAATCCTCGTCGCCGGCGAAGCGCTCAAGCTCAAGCCCACCAAGACCGGCGACCTGATCGCCGCCGACAACCGCCAGATCAACCGTCTGCGCAGCGAAATCGGCTTCGTCTTCCAGAATTTCAACCTGTGGCCGCACATGTCGATCCTCGACAACATCATCGAGGCGCCACGCCGCGTGCTCGGCCAGAGCAAGGCCGAGGCCATCGAAGCGGCCGAGGCGCTGCTGAACAAGGTCGGCATCCACGACAAGCGCCACAGCTATCCCGCCCAGCTTTCCGGTGGCCAGCAGCAGCGCGCCGCCATCGCCCGCACCCTGGCCATGAAGCCCAAGGTCATCCTGTTCGACGAGCCGACTTCGGCGCTCGATCCGGAAATGGTCCAGGAAGTGCTTAACGTTATCCGCGCACTGGCCGACGAAGGCCGTACCATGCTGCTGGTAACGCACGAGATGAACTTTGCCCGCCAGGTGTCCAGTGAAGTGGTCTTCCTGCACCAGGGCCTCGTGGAAGAGCAAGGATCGCCGCAACAGGTCTTCGAAAACCCGACCTCGGCGCGTTGCAAGCAATTCATGTCCAGCCACCGCTAAACGGAGCAACACATGCAGACCTACAAGAAATTCCTCCTGGCCGCTGCCGCCACGCTGGTGATGTCGGCCAACGCCCTGGCCGCGGAAAAACTGCGCATGGGTATCGAGGCGGCCTACCCGCCGTTCAACAACAAGGATGCCAGCGGTAACGTGGTCGGCTTCGACAAGGACATCGGCGACGCCCTGTGCGCCAAGATGAAAGTCGAGTGCTCGGTCGTGACCTCCGACTGGGACGGCATCATCCCCGCCCTGAACGCCAAGAAGTTCGACTTCCTGGTGTCGTCGCTGTCGATCACCGATGAGCGCAAGCAGGCCGTGGACTTCACCGACCCCTACTACTCCAACAAGCTGCAGTTCATCGCGCCGAAGAACGCTGACTTCAAGACCGACAAGGCTTCGCTCAAGGGCAAGACCATCGGCACCCAGCGCGCCACCCTGGCCGGCACCTGGCTGGAAGACCACTACGGCAGCGATGTCGACGTGAAGCTCTACGACACCCAGGAAAACGCCTACCTGGACCTGATCGCCGGCCGCATCGACGGCATCCTGGCCGACAAGTACGTGCAGTACGAGTGGCTCAAGAGCAAGGACGGCCAGAACTACGAGTTCAAGGGCGATCCGGTGGAAGAGAGCGACAAGATCGGTATCGCCGTGCGTAAAGGCGACCCTCTGCGTGAGAAGCTGAACGCTGCTCTGAAGGAAATCATCGCCGACGGAACGTACAAGAAGATCAACGACAAGTACTTCCCGTTCAGCATCTACTGATACGCCCCGACTGGCACCGCCGCTGCGCGGTGCCGGTCCCTTGAACGCACCCTGCCCATGAATATCGACCTGCACGGATTCGGTCCGGCCATGTTGGCTGGCACCCTGATGACCGTAAAACTGGCGCTCTGTGCCTTGCTGCTGGGGCTGGTCCTTGGACTGCTCGGCGCACTGGCCAAGACCTCGACCATCAAGCCACTGCAATGGCTTGGCGGCACCTACTCGACCCTGGTTCGCGGCGTGCCCGAACTGCTGTGGGTCCTGCTGATCTATTTCGGCACCGTCGGGCTGATGAGCAGCCTCGGCGATGCCCTGAACATGCCCGGCCTCGAGCTCAGCGCCTTCGCCGCCGGCGTGATCGCCCTGGGCCTGTGCTTCGGCGCCTACGCCACGGAAGTGTTCCGCGGCGCCATCCTGGCGATCCCCAAGGGCCACCGTGAAGCGGGCCTGGCACTGGGGCTGTCGAAGGGGCGCATCCTCTCGCGGATCATCCTGCCGCAGATGTGGCGCGTGGCCCTGCCGGGCCTGGGCAACCTGTTCATGATCCTGATGAAGGACACGGCGCTGGTGTCGGTGATCGGCCTCGAAGAAATCATGCGCCACGCGCAGATCGGCGTGACCGTGACCAAGGAACCGTTCACCTTCTACGCCGTCGCCGCGTGCATCTACCTGTGCCTGACCATCGTCGCCATGACCGGCATGCACTTCCTTGAAAAACGCGCCGCTCGCGGCTTCATGAGGGCCGCGCAATGAACTGGGAAGTCATCATCAAGTGGCTGCCACGCCTGGCCCAAGGCGCGACCCTGACCCTGGAGCTGGTGGCCATCGCG
>NZ_BCBT01000073.1:0-26634 GCF_001320965.1 Pseudomonas sp. NBRC 111143
CTCTAATCCCCTATCAAGACACAAGCGGGCTTGCCCCGCGATCACGGGCAACGCCCGTGCCATATACCGCATCGCCTGCTTCGCGGGTTTACCCGCGAAGAGGCCAGCATTCCACGCGCTGCAACAGGCTTCTGAACTACTGGCTAGCGCGCGGCGGGCGTCGTTCATCGGGGTGATGGACGACGAACCGGTGCTGGTTTGGGCGGTGCATTACCTCAGCGAGATGGCCAAGGCGTTGATGGATGATGCGCATAGGGGGATGCATAAAGCGATTGAGGTGGAGGTTGAGCGGTTCAGAGTTGTCCGTCCGGATTTACAACTGCGTATTCGGATAACAGCTTCCGACCCTTTGCAGACGTTTGAGGTGACTACCAAACCGAGGGCGATTCATCCGACGCCTGGTAAAGCTTTCGATACTCCGCGCTCAGTTGCTCCTGATTGAAAGCCAGGTTGCGCCCGCTTGGGTTCGGCAAAATCCATACTGAAGCGCTGCCGAATGACTCTGCCTGCAAACCCCATTGCAGCTCCTTGCGCCCGGATAACCCGGCATAGGCAGCCTTGCCGAGGAAGGCAACGTAGCGGGGCGCATACCGGGCGATCTTTTGCTCGAAGCGGGCGGCTACCGCGCTGAACTCACTTGCTGAAACCTGATCCGCTCGGGCGGTGGGGCGCTCGACTACGGCCGTCAGCCCGCAGCCGTAATGCAACAGCGAACGATCCTCCTGGGGGCTCAGTTCGTGGGGGGTAAACCCGGCCAGGTAAAGCGTGCGCCAGAACCGATTGCCGCGGCCTGCAAAATGATGCCCCTCCCGGGCGGCCAGCAGCCCCGGGTTGATCCCGCAGAACACTACCGAAAGGCCCTCGGTCAGAATATCCGCCAGGCCTTCCCCGGCCGCGTTGCCGTTCAACCGCAGATCACCCGCACGGCATGGCGGACCTGAGCGCTCAGCTCTTCCCGGGATTTGCCCGCGCGCGCGCGAATCGAAATGCTGTGCAGCAGCGACGAGGCCAGTATGGCCAGTGCTTTAGCGTCGGCGTCCTCTGGCAATTCGCCGGCTTCGACTGCCTTGCGCACCCGCGCTTCCACGTCAGCGTCCAGCTGGCTCAGCCGCAGCGACAGCAGGTCGCGAATCTGCGGGTCTTCCGCGGCTTCGGTGGTCGCCGTACCAATAGCAAAACAGCCCCGAGGCTGGCCTTCGCCAGAGAAGTAGATCGCCAGCTGGCCTTCATAAAACCCGGTCAGGGCCTGCTCCAGGGTCAGGCTGCTGTCGCTCAGCGCGGCCTGCATGGCCGCGTGGGCGGTCTCCCAATATTGGTCGAGGGCCTTGAGGTAAAGCGCGTGTTTGTCGCCGAACGCGGCGTAAAGGCTGGGGCGATTCATGCCCGCGGCGCTGGCGATGCTGTCCAGCGAGGCGCCGGAGTAACCCGTATTCCAAAACACGCCCAGTGCTTGCTCCAGCGCTGTGTGCGGGTCGTACGCCCGTGGGCGGCCGCGGCTTTTTCCTTCTGTCGTTTTATTTTGTGCCATATCGTACAAAATCCTTGCAAGGGGAGGGGGTCACTCATATTCTTACACTATCGCACATAATTAAGGGGCCAGAAATTCCTTGATGGACAGGCGGGTTGCAGCAGCGCTCGAAACGGGTCTGGTGGCGACTGAAACAGCGGTAAGGAGTGATCCTCCCGGCCGCCAATGCACCGGATGAATCACCGCATTTAAAGACGCATTTGAAGAGAGCCGCCATGACCCAGCATTTAGATCTCACCGCAGAACAAGCCCGCGCGTACCCTCTGGAGAGGGTGCCGAAAAAGCCGCTCAAGCAGAAGCTGCGGCCGGTACTGATGTTCGGGGTTCCCGCCCTGTTCGCAGCGATTGGCTATGGCAAGTACATCGCCAACGAGCCTTTCGTCTCCACCGACAATGCCTACGTCCGCGTGGCCAAGGCGTCGATCAATGCCCGGGTTGCCGGGCAGGTGGTCGACATCGCGGTCGACGACAACCAGCCCGTGCGCAAGGGCCAGGTGCTGTTCCGTATCGACCCCAAGCCGTTGCAGATCGCGGTTGAACGGGCGCAGGCCCAGCTGGCGAACGCCCGGCTGCGCATCGACGGCCTCAAGGCCAGCTATCGGCAGCAACAGGCCGAGCTGCACTCGGCCCAGGCCTCGGCGCAATACGACCAGAACGAGTTCGCCCGCAAGAAAGCCCTGATCGCGACCGAGTTCGTGTCCAAGGCCCTGTACGAGCGCGCCGAAACTGACCTGAAAGTGGCTCGCCAACGCATCGCCTCCATCCAGCAGCAAATCGCCAGCACCGTTGTTGCCCTGAACGGCGACCCGGACATCGCCGCCGACCGCCACCCGACCGTGCGCGAGGCCCAGGCGCACCTCGACGAAGCGCAGTTGTACCTGTCCTACGCCACGGTGACCGCGCCAGCAGACGGCATCGTCGCCAAGGTCGATGAGTTACAGGTGGGCAACTTCGTGAACAATGGCTCGCCGGCGTTCGCGTTGATTTCCGACCGGGAAATCTGGGTCGAGGCCAACTTCCGCGAGACGCAAGTGACGCATATGCGCCCTGGCCAGGCGGCGACCATTACCCTCGACAGCTACCCGGACCGGCCGTTCAAGGCACATGTAGTCAGCATGAGCCCCGGCGCCGGTGCCGACTTCGCGCTGCTGCCGCCCGAGAACGCCACCGGCAACTGGGTGAAGGTGGTGCAGCGGGTACCGGTTCGTCTGGAACTGGACGACGCCGACCCCGCGTTGCCGCTGTTCTCCGGCACCAGCGCCACGGTGCGGGTCGATACCGAGCACCGCACCCCATGGTGGCATCCGCTCAAATCGTGGTTGTCCGCAGGTAACTCGTGATGAGCACTTCAACAGCAGATGCGCGGGCGCTGAGGTTTGTCGCCTTGCTCGCCACCTACCTGCAGTCGGTCAACCTCCCGTTGCCCAATGCAGGACTGCGCTTGATCCAGGGCAGCCTGTCGATGACCGACGACGAGGCCGGGTGGATTTTCACCGCGTACCTGGCGGCGAGCGCGATCACGATGCCGGTGGCGCAATGGCTGGCCGGGCGCTTCGGCTTGAAGCGGGTCTACCAGGCTGCGCTGGTGGCGTTCGCCCTCGGCCTGTGGCTTTGCACACTGGCCGATACGCCGCTGGAATTCATCGCCGCGCGGGTACTGCAGGGTTTGGCCAGCGGTGTGATAGCACCGCTGTCGATGGCCATCGCGCTGCAGACCTTGCCCGCTGACCGTCGTCTTGCATTCGGCCCGAAATGGACGGCGCTGGTGCTGTTCGGCATTGTCAGCGGCCCCGGCATCGGTGGCCTGGTGTGCGAGTACCTCGACTGGCGCCCGATGTTCTACCTCAGCCTGCCGCTGATCGCGTACATCCTCATGGTGGTCAGCTCGCTGCTCGCCGAAAGCAAGGCGGATGCACGCCCGGCGTTCGACTTCCTTGGCTTCGGCAGTTTCACCGTCGGCATGATCGGCCTGCAGATGCTGCTCGACCGGGGTGAACGGCTGGACTGGTTCGACGCGCCGGAAATCTGGATCGAAGCGCTCGCCAGCGCGCTCGGCCTGTACCTGTTCGCTGTCCACATGCTCACGCGTGACACGCACTTCCTCGGCAAAGGCCTGATCGGCGACCGTAACTTCGTGCTGTCGACGGTCATGTTCTTTGCCCTGGGTTTCGTGTTGCTGTCGACTATGGCCCTGACCTCGCCCATGCTCGATGAAATCCTCGGTTACCCGCCGGACACCACTGGCTTGCTGACCGTGCCGCGCGGTGTCGGGCTGGTGGGGGCATTCCTGTTGATGGGGCGTGCTCCGGCGTGGGTCGACGCCAGGCTCTTGGTCGCCGCCGGTATCGCCCTGGTGGTGTACGCCAACGGGCTGATGCTCGGTTACTCGCCGCTGATGGACTGGACGCCGGTGGCCGTCACCGGATTCATCCAGGGCGTGGGGCTCGGCATCCTGATGCCAGCGCTGAGCAAGACCGCGTTCAGTACCCTCGACCCGAAACTGCGGCCCGAAGCCTCCGGCTTCTTCAACCTGATGCGGGTTTACGGCAGCACCCTGGGCGTGGCCGTGGTGCAGATCTTTTTCTTCAACAACACCCAGGCGATGCATTTGGCGCTGGCCAGCCAGCTGACGCCTTATCGCGTGGCACTGCCGACTTCGTTGCCGGCACTTGAAGGGCTCAACCACCTGATCACCCACCAGGCGGCGTTCGTCGCGGTGATGGGCCAGTTCAAGGTCCTGATGCTGGCGATGCTTGTGGTGAGCCCGCTGGTGCTGTTCCTGCGCAAGCCTGCTGCAGCCAACTGATGACGTGGAGTCCGAACCATGAACGCTTCTCAGCACTTCACCTCGCTGGCACTGCTGGCGATGCTCTCTGCCTGCACCGTCGGCCCTGATTTCCAGCGCCCGGCGCCCAGCCCCTCACAGCATTACGATCAAGCGGCCGAACAACACTTCACCATGGGCGAACAGCTCAAGGGTGACTGGTGGTCGGCGCTTCGTTCGCCCAAGCTCGACCGGGTGGTACGTCGCGCCATCGACGGCAACCTGGAACTGTCGGCCGCTGATGCGACGCTCCGGCAGGCTGCGGCGTCGGTCGCGGCGGCGGAAGGGGCGTTGTACCCGCAGGTGGATTTCGCTGCGGCCGGTGGTCGCCAGCGCACCCACAACGGCGCAGAGCCGAGCGTGGCGAATGTCTACGCCATCGGCCCGCGCGTCGCGTTTGACCTGGATGTGTTCGGTGGCAACCAGCGGGCGGTCGAACAACAGCAGGCGCTGGTCGACCTGCAAAAGCATCGCTATGAAGCGGCTTACCTGACGTTGACCGGCGAGGTCGCCAGCCAGGCATTGTTGCTGGCTTCGGCCAACGCACAGATCCAGGCCGTGCAGACGCTGCTGGCCAACGACGGGAAAAACCTCGACCTGGTGCGCTCGGCCCAGGCGAGCGGCGCCACCACGCAGGTCGACGTTTCGCTGGCTGAAACCCGCCTCGCCCAGGACCGTACCTTGTTGCCACCCTTGGCCCAGCAGCGTGATGCGGCGCGCCACGCGCTGTCACTGCTGGCCGGCGAGGGGCCGGCGGACTGGATAGCCCCGGACTTCAGCCTGGATGAGTTCGAGCTGCCGTCGAACATCCCGGTCAGCCTGCCCTCGGCACTGGCCCGCAGCCGGCCGGACATCCTCCAGGCCGAGGCCGAACTGCACCTGGCCAGCGCGGCGGTCGGTGTCGCGACCGCCCATCTGTATCCGCAGGTGGTGTTGTCGGCTTCGCTGATGCAGGCCGCGTCCGGCAATGGCGGAGCGGCACTGTGGGGGTTGGCCGCCGGGCTGACGGCGCCGGTCTTCAATGGCGGCACGCTCAAGGCTGAACGCCAGGGTGCGGTCGAAGGCTACAACGCATCGCTCGCCCGGTATCAACAGACTGTCCTGGAGGCCTTCGGTCAGGTCGCGGACACCCTGCAGGCGCTCAACCATGGCGCCGAGCACAGCCAGGCGCAAGACGACGCCCTGCGCGCCGCCGACACCAGCCTGCGCCTGAACCGCCAGGCCTACGCCGAGGGCGAAACCAGCCTGCTGCAGGTGCTGGAAGCCGAACGCGCCTATCAGCAGGCCTTGCTGGGCCAGATCCAGGTGAAGACCGCCCGTTATCTGGACTCGGTGCGCCTGTTCGTGGCGCTGGGCGGCAATTCGGCCGGTGTCCTGGACCAGACCGTCGCGCTGCACCGCACCTCGAAAACCCTTTGACGCAACTACCTGGAGCACGACATGACCTACGAAGCCTTTCACGACGAACTTCGCGACACCCGCATCCCCCTCAACAATGGCGCCGGCTCGATGCCGGCCGTGGGATTCGGCACCCTGTTCCGCGACCTCAGCATGACCACTGAAGCCGTCAAATGCGCACTGGAGACCGGCTTTCGCCACTTCGATTGCGCCGAACGCTATCGCAACGAAACACAGATCGGCGATGCCTTTGCCCAGGTGTTTTCTGCCGGTTCGATCAGTCGCGAGGAGGTGTTCATCACTACCAAGTTGTGGAACACCAACCACCGCCCCGAGCGGGTGAGGCCGGCTTTCGAGGCGAGTTGCCAGCGCTTGCAGGTCGACTACATCGACTGCTACCTGATCCACACACCGTTCGCCTTCCAGGCCGGTGATGACCATGACCCGCGGGACGTGTTCGGGCATGTGCTCTACGACGCCGACGTCCAGTTGATGGACACCTGGCGCGCCCTGGAAAGCCTGGTGGATGAAGGCCGCTGCAGGTCCATCGGGCTTTCGGACATCGGTCTTGAGGCACTGAAGGACATCGTCGCCAACGCGCGCATCAAGCCGGCGGTGGTGCAGATCGAGTCCCACCCGTACCTGCCGGAGTGGGAAATGCTGGAGTTCTGCAAAGCGCACGGGATCATCCTGCTCGCTTTCGCGCCGCTGGGGCATGGCATGGAGCCGAATGTGCTGGAGGACTCGGTGATCACCGCGATTGCCCGCCAGGTGCAGAAAACCCCGGCGCAGGTAGCGCTAGCCTGGGCGGTGCAGCGGGGCACGGCGTTCCTGACCACTTCGGTGAACCCGGGGCGGATTCAGGAAAACATCGACATTGCGACCTTGCCGCATCGGGCGATGCATGAAATCAGGAAAGAGATCACCACGCGGGTGCGTTTCAACGCTGTGGTGGAGACTGGTGTGCCGGGGTTCATTCCGCGCAAGCACTGACATGCGAGAGGGGGACTCCATCAGGAGCCCCCTGCTCTGAGCTACTTTCCGGGAGCACTCCGATGGACATCTTCCAGAGCATGCGTTTCTTCATCGCCGTCGCCCAGAGCGGTAGTTTCACCGCTGCAGCGCAGTCGCTGGCGACCACCACCACGAACGTTTCGAAAAGCATCACCGCCCTCGAAGCGCGCCTGCACACTCGCCTGATCAATCGCACCACCCGACGCCTGGCACTGACCGAAGCTGGCCTGCGTTACCTGGAGCGTTGCGGGAAAATTCTGGATGACGTGCGCGACGCCGACGAAGAGGCGGGTACCGCCCGCACCCAGCCCGTCGGCCGCTTGAAGATCCACACCTTGTCGGCCATCGGTAACCACTACTTGATTGACGCCATTGCCCGCTACCGCAGGGTTCATCCCACGGTGATGTTCGACCTGACCCTGACCAACCGTATCCCTGACCTGCTTGAAGAAGGCTTCGACATGTCCGTCGTCCTGGCCCGCGACCTGCCCGATTCCGGATTCGTCGCGCAGCGGCTCGGCATGACCTACAGCATCCTCTGCGCTTCGCCGGCTTATCTGCAAGCCCGCGGCGTGCCGGCTTCTCCCGCCGATCTCTTGGCCCACGAGTGCCTGCGTATCGTCAACACGGTAATGCCGGTGGAGAACTGGACGTTCGACGGGCCTGAAGGGATGGAAAGCGTCACCATTCCCGTATCGCCCTTGCACATCAACACCGCCGACGGCATGACTATCGCGATCAAGAAAGGCATGGGAATTGGCCTACAGCCGATTGTGTCGGCCGTGGAGGGCCTGCGGGTGGGGACGCTGGTGCGGGTATTGCCGGAGTACCGGCTGGAAGCGTTGAATCTGTTCGCGATCTATCCATCGCGCAAGTTCGTTGATGCGAAGACCAGAACCTGGGTGGAGTTTCTCAAGCTAGCGATTCCGGAACTGCTGGCAGCGGATGAAGAAGTGGTGTGTGGCTGAATGGAGTGTCGACCCTCCATTGCCTGCGCCAGGCTCAATTGGTGCAGCCGGTGCCCATCATTTGATACGCCAGGATGTGGCGTTTGCCTTTGGAGTCTTCGTATGTCATCTGAACCGGTACTGGCGCGCAGGTGTTGGCCGGTTCGGTAACGGAGATGACCCGTGTGATATCCAGTCTGGTTGCGTAGGTGTAGGTTTCGACTGCGGCAGCGTCGGGTGTGGTGTTGTCCATCGCGTAGGTGTGCGTAGCGATACTGCCCAGGAACAACAGCAGGAGTGAATGCTTCGGCTTCATGAGGATTACCTTCCGATTCAGGAACCACGGACCAGGATGGCGGGTGGCTTGGCCTAATGTTAGGAGGGCGGGTGTGAGGGAAAAACCGGGAGTTCAAACAAACACTGTTGCCGGAATTGGTATGAATGGTGCGCAATACGGCATCAAATTCAGAAAGCTCTTTCGCCAGTGCCGGCGATGGGCACCCCACATACAAATGTCTGCTTTTGACCCATTTCGGACACTGAAAGATCGCGTTTCGCAAGTGCGACGCGCACTCTGCGGGAGAGGGTTTACCCGCGAAGCAGGCGGCGCGGTGGATGGCACCGGCTTTGCCGGTGTTCGCGGGTAAACCCGCTTCCACAAAGTCCGCTATCAGACGCAACGTCCGGATTGGGTCGAAAGCAGTCATCCGCTACCGCCAGCTCCCCCCTAGGGTCTGTATGAAAAGCCTTGAGACGAAGGTCCGGCAAGGCGAAAACAGCCGAGGAACGGTCGGAGTCGCGCTCGACTTTACGGGTTGTAAATGAGCATTCCGACCGGGCTGGCGCACCAAGCTGTTTTCAACGCAGCATCACCGAGTATCAAGGTTTTTCATACAGAGCCTAAGGCGGCGGGGAATTTCAGGAATGAGGGTGAGTCGTTGATTGCACGATAAACAACGAAAACCATCACGGTCAGCTAGAGTTTTGATGAGTACAACACCGCGAGATAACGATCATGCTAAAACAAGAAGCAGACGACGTGATTGAGCGTATTCGGGAAGATCTGAAAAGGCACGGTGTGCTGATCGGCTACGATCCCGAGTTTACTACTGCTGAATTCGGGTGCGACCTGGACCATCACGTTGCTCAGGTCAGAGAGGATCCGAACAACCGTGTGTTGCAGATTGCGATACATGACGAAGGGCTCTGGAATCAGCTCCAGCAGGGAAATGTGTATCGGTGTAGCGTCAGTGATTGTCGAGGAAAGCTCTTCGGCATTCCTATTACGATAGAACCGAGAGAGGATGAGTCCTACACCATTGAGTACAGGCTCTGAAGTTTCAGGAGGGTCGTCTGCCGTCCAGATTCCCGTCCCGCAGACGAGTCGGCAGATCACCCTCTGTCGGAAGCAAAAAGCCCACAGCGATTTTCGCAGTGGGCTTGCGTCCATACAGGATGCCAAGCCTCGATCCCATCTGCCCTGATGTCCAGGAACTGCCTGTCGAGCTGCAGTAAGGATGGCGCATCAGTTGTTGGCACAGCCATTCCCCACGATTCTGTACTCCATGATATGCCGCTCGCCATTGGAGTCGTCGTAAGTCAGCTGCATCGGCACAACTTCGCAGACATTGGGCACCGGCGTAACAGCCACAACGTGCGCGATATCCAGGTTCTGAGAGTAGCGATAGGGTTCAACCGTCATTGGTGCAGCTCGAGTACCTTGGTCATCGGCCATGGCAACAGAACCAAGGCAGCCTAGGAACAGAGCGAGTAAGAGTTTCATGGTGATCACCTGTACTGAGGGCGTAGGAGGGCCTGAGCATCCGATTGGCGCTCAGTCGTCATGAATGTGGGGATGGCCCGGCGCGGTATGGCGCCGGGCTGAGCTACATCAGAAGGGCTTGGTAGGCAGGTACTTGCCGTCCAGCGTGATCACAGCTCGGTGACCACCGTCCGGGTCTTCGACCTTCTTGATGTCCAGCTTGAAGTTGATGGCACTGATGATGCCGTCGCCGAACTTCTCGTGGACCAGCGCTTTGAGGGTGGTTCCATACACCGACATCATTTCGTAGAAGCGGTAGATGGTAGGGTCGCTCGGCACCCCGTCGAAGAAGCTGCCGCGGATCGGCATCGATTGCAGCAGTGCGACTTGATCAGCGTCGAGGTCGAGCTTTTCGCCTACGACCTTCGCGGCGCTTTCAGGCAGCGGATGTTGGCCGAGCAAGGCCGCGGTGACGAAGGCCTCGGACAGGCCCGTACCGTCAACGATTTGCGCAAAGGACAGGTCTTTGCGAGCCTTGGCCTGAATGATGACTTCGGTCAGTTCCTGGCGAGCGGTGCGGGTGGCTTGAGTCTGGATCATGGTGAGTCTCCTGGGTAAGAAAAGGTGCAGGTACAGGTTTCAGGCGACGTGCCTGGCCGGCTGGGAAACGGCGTGGACTTCTGGGTTTTCCGCGAGAGACACGAAGGTGCCGGTACTGCCATCAAATGCGTCGATACGTCCGGTCTCGATGTCATATATCCAACCGTGCAGGGTCACGCGGCCTTCTTCTAGCGCCAGACGCACGGAGGGGTGGGTCTGGATGTTGGCCAACTGCGCGACCACGTTTTCGCGCACCATGGAAGCAACCTTGCTTGGCCCGTCCGCGTGCTGACGGGCCTCATTGACTACCTTGGCTGAGTCGGCATACCGCAACCAGCTGGCTACGGCGGGCATGTGATCCAGGCATTTGCAGGTGGCGATGGCGGTCATCGCGCCGCAGTCGGAGTGGCCGCAGATCACAATGTCTGCAACCTTGAGTCCGGCGACCGCGTATTCGACCGACGCCGAAACCCCACCCGGCTCTGGCCCATACGAGGGCACGATATTGCCGGCATTACGGATGACAAACAGATCGCCTGGCTCGCGTTGGGTGACCAGTTCAGGCACCAGTCGGCTATCAGAGCAGGAGATGAAGAGAGCCTTTGGCGCCTGCTGATTGGCAAGGTCCTTGAACAGTTTGACTCGCTCAGGAAAGGCGTTTTTTTGAAACTTCAGGAATCCGTCGATGATCGCTTTCATGGTTGCTGTCTCGATGTCGCTGGGTGTGAGACGGAGATTAAGCAGCGCATGACATAAGGTAAAAGTCTCATTTATTATGAGTTGGATCAGATTATCTTATGGGTATAGACATGCTTGCTCGCCACATCCAGTACTTCCTGGCCGTTGCAGAACATCTCAGTTTCACGAAGGCCGCAGCAGCGCTGCATGTCTCTCAGCCGGCGCTTTCTCAGCAAGTAAGGCAGTTGGAAGAGAGCCTGGGAGCCCAGTTGTTCGACCGATCAGGCCGCACGACGCGTTTGACTGACGCGGGGGAGGCCTACCTTCTCTATGCGCGCCGTGCGTATCAGGAATTGCAGGAAGCCAAAAGGGCTATACATGATGTCAGCGACCTCAGCCGTGGCTCATTGCGTGTTGCCGTAACGCCGACGTTCACGACCTATCTGGTGGGGCCGCTGATCGAGGCATTTCACTCCAGATACCCCAAGATCACCGTCAACCTGAAAGAGATTTCCCAGGAGCGTATCGAGGAGTTGCTGTTGGCGGGAGAGCTGGACGTAGGGATCGCATTTGATGAAATACATGCGCCGGATATCGAAGCCATCCCCTTGCTGAACGAAACGCTCGCTTTGGTCATGAACCGCAGACACCGCCTGGCCGAGGAACGCTCCATTACCTCGCACGGCCTGAGTGCAGAGTCTTTGGTCTTGCTCAGCACAGAGTTTGCCACTCGCGAGCAAATCGACCGCTACTGCCGCAAATATGAGATTCGTCCCAAGGTGCAGATGGAGGCCAATGCCCTCGGCGCAGTGATCGAGATCGTTCGCCGGACGAATCTCTCGACCTTGTTGCCTGCCAGAATTGCGTTGGCCCATGACGACCTGGTGGCCATCACGCTGGAGCCGGAGCGCTTGCAGCGACGGGCCGTTCTGATGCGGCGCAAAGACGCCTTTCTGAGTGCGGCGGTGCGTGTCTTCATCGAGCTGGCTAAAGAAATATCCAGCGATCTTGATCAGTGAGGGTTTGCACAGGAATCAGATTTTCTTTCTTTCATGTAGTCCCTTTCCCAAGCATCCTCCACCCGCTTTTGCGCTATCGCAGTCACGGCTAGTCTCGCTGGGCCGCTGCCAAATCAGCGGTCAGGTCTGCAAGCCTGTGCGGTATTACGATGGTGCTCACCTCCTGGCGTCTTCGGCGTATCGCCATGGTCCGGTTCAATGGTGGCTGCGTGCGGGTGACCTTTGGGTCAACCGGGTTTTTGCCTCGTAATGCCCCGGTCTTGCAGGCCTGCACGTAGCCGCCACCCTTCAGCTCAAGTGAAGAGTGGGCAACCAGTCGATCACCTTCCTCCCCAAATCCCCCGCCACGATCATGCTGCTCAGCGTGATGCACGAGCTCGACGCCGTGCGCTCGCTGTTGGAGTGCGCATTGGCCCAGGGGCAGTTCAAGAGCCGAACGCAGTCGATGTTCCTGCACTAACCCACATTCATTTGCAAAGGGCTTGCAGGGCCTCTGTGGGAGCGGGCTTGCCCGCGATCACGGGCAACGCCCGTGCCATACACCGCATCGCCTGCTTCGCGGGTAAACCCGCGAAGAAGCCAGCATTGGTTCAGCACAGCCGATTTGCCCACACCATCGCCGCTGGCACCTGCACACCCACCCCATTCACAGCACTTCTAAGGCCTTCCCCATGGACAAGGACTCATCAGAGCACTTCGGCAAACTCGGCTGGATCATCGGCGCCACTACCTGCCTCGATTTGATCTACCGGCGAGTGCTCGGGGTCGCAATCTGGTTTCATTGATGAAGACGATCACTTCAAGCGCAGGTGAGCTTGCCCACCTGCGTATTGCGCGGTTGAGGAAGCCCCTCAGTTGAAAACGTCGATGGTACCAATCGCGATAGCCGCTACGAACATCACCAGGCACGTGCCGATGCTCCATCCAATGGAGGCTCGCTGGTTGTCGCCGTAGTCCAGATCGAGCAGCCCACATAGCAAGTAGGTCGATGCAACCAAAGGACTGAGCAGATGGACTGGCTGCCCAATTAAACCTGCGATGGCCATTTCTTTAGCGCCGATTCCGTAATGGCTCGCGGTTTCGGCCAGGATGGGGAGGATCCCGAAGTAGAAAGCGTCGTTGGTCAGCACGTAGGTGAAAGGCATGCTGAGGAATGCCGTGATGACCGACATGAAATGGCCGGCGGATTCAGGGATCACATGGATGAGGCTTTCCGAGATCGCCTTGATCATCCCTGTCCCGGACATGATTCCGACGAAGATGCCTGCGGCGAAAATCAGCAGGGTGACCGCCATGACGTTGTCGGCGTATTTTCCGATGACTTCCTTCTGGTCTTTGACACTGGGGAAGTTCACCAAGACGCCCATGCCGAAGGCGAGCATGAAAAGAATCGGCAGAGGCATGAGGCTGAGCATCATCATGGTGATCAGCGTGATGGTGAGTACAGCGTTGAAGAGGAAGCGCCAGTCAGTCAGTTTGAATTCGGTGAAGTGGCTCATGACTTCATCGTGATCGAGTTGCACGACGCCCAGACGACGGCGCTCCCTGCCACCGAGATAGAAGGCTGCGAAAATCACCCAGCCCGCACCGGCGACCATGAGCGGCAGCATCTCGATGAACAGTTCAGTGATGTCTACGTGCATGGCGCTTGCCGCACGCGAGAAGGGGCCCGCCCAAGGGAGGATGTTCATCACCCCGTTTGTCAGCAACAACACGGTGGCCAGAACCTGCAGGCTCATCCCTGTCCGTCGGTATAGCGGAAGAAGTGCTGCAGTGGTGATGATGTAGGTCGTAGCGCCATCACCATCCAGGCCCACGCAAATTCCGAGCACAGCGGTGCCGATGACAATTTTCAGTGGATCGCCTTTCACGCACTTGAGGATCAGCTTGATCAGCGGGTTGAACAAGCCTGCATCGGTCATCATGCAGAAATAGAGGATCGCGAAGGTCAGCATGATCCCTGTCGGGGCCAGCATCTTCACGCCATCGAACATCATGGGGCCGAGCTGGGTTGCAAATCCACCCAGGCTTGCGAATGCAACCGGCACCAGGATGAGGGCAACCAGTGGTGACAGTCGTTTGCTCATGACGAGGTACATGAAGCAGACGATCATTGTGTAGCTCAAGAGTGTGAGCATCGTTGCCCTCTTATTATCTGTTTTGTATGAGTAAAAACGTTCGCTGGCCGTTTTTTAGCCGAGCAAGGCCCGTGCGCCATGTGCACAGAGCTGCACCACGAAGCGTTAGGCTGGAGCGTGCGAGAACATTCGCTTTCCTGAGTGGCCGGGGTCAGCCCTCAAAATGTGACCTGTCGACGAGTCGATGATGAACAGGCCGCGATTATCTTCTCCACCGAAGGCCAGGTTGGTGAGAGTGCGGCCTTCGGTGCATGACTTAAATCGATAGAGCGGCACGGCGTGGGAATCGAATGCCCACACGCATCCATTGCCTGCATCGCAGACATACAGGTTCCCTGACTCATCCAAGGCCATACCGTCGGCGCCACTCACACCCCCGGCCATCGCGGTGAAGACACCCACCTTGGAAGTAGTGCCATCGGGTTGTAGCGGGAGTCGCCATACGGCGTTTGCGCGAGTCATCGCTACCAGGAGCGCTTTTTCTTGAAGATCCATCACCAGGCCATTAGGGCTTGGGCCGTTATCCACCAGGCAATCCAGGCGTTGTTGCTCCAGGTCGTAGCGGAAAACTCGACCAGAGGGGTCGTGCATGCCTGTCTGACCTTGATCGGTGAAGAAGAGGTGCCCTTGTCGGTCGAAAAACAGATCATTCACACCTTTGAAGCTCTCACTCCGGCGATGCGTCAGGAATGGCTCGATGCGTTTGCTGATCGGATCTAGAACGAGGATCCCGTTCTTGTAGTCGGCAATGAAAATCCGACCGTCGCGATGGATTTTCAAACCGTTAGGCCAGCCGTCGTATTCAACGACCAGTTCCCAGTCACCCTGTGGGGAAACCCGGAAGATTCTGCCGTACGGGATATCAGTGACATAGAGATTGCCGGCCTGGTCGAAGGAGGGCCCTTCCAGAAAGCTCGTGAGTTGCTGGCCTGGCTTGTTGGCTCTGACCCAGTCGGAGTCACCGTCACGCCAGAACTCATTCGGCAGTCTGCTGAAGACTTCTGTTGGGCGTTCTTCGGGAGGGGCATACAGGCTCATGGCAAATCTCCATGTGAAAACAGGCACGCGACGCTGAGGCTCCAAACGGCAGGGTTTGGGTCAGCCTCATCGGTGTACGTTGCCCGGAATATCTTGTTTTCTTTAGTCTGTTCTATCAGGTAGAACGACATTGCTCTTGCTAGAACACTTTCTAAGCTATTTTCTCTGCTGTCAAGTGTCGCTCAAAACTCATCCCTCCTTGGAAAGCAAGTCGAAAGCCAACGAGGCCAGTTCATCGTCAGTCTCATTGACAGGTGTGAAAATGTGGAGAGATACTAAAACAGAACGTAATTCTGCCTGACAGAACAATCATAAAAGACAGCACTGCGTATCGCAGCTGCACTGCATGAATGTTCGGGCAGGCTCTCCCCAGTTACAGGAGAACCTCCGTGAAAGAAGCGACAGATATCGACATCCTCGTCAGCGAAGTCGGGCCCAGGGATGGCTTGCAAAGTGTCAAGGCCACCATGCCCACCGAGTTGAAGCTGGAGTGGATCTCGGCTCTGAGAGCCGCCGGTTTGAGAGAGATCGAGGTCGGATCGTTTGTATCGCCAAAGCTGCTGCCGCAGATGGCGGATACTGCCCAAGTAGTAGCCCACGCCCTGACGCTGCCAGATCTGTTCGTCACTGCCCTGGTGCCGAATCTCAAGGGTGCCGAAGCCGCTTTCAACGCTGGCGTGCACAAGATCACGCTGCCCATTTCCGTGAGCGAGCAGCACTCGATCTCGAATATCCGCAAGACACACGCTCAAGTCTTCGATGAGGTGCAGGCGGTGGTCGCCTTGCGTAATGAGCGTTTCCCGAATGTCCTGATCGAAGCCGGCGTTTCGACAGCCTTCGGATGCACGCTTCAAGGCGTCGTCACTGACGACGAGACCCTGGCGATTGCCCTGAAAATGGCTGAGCTGGGAGTAGATGAGGTAGGGCTTTCAGACACGGTCGGCTACGCCAACCCTGTTCAAGTGCGTCGACTGTTCACTCGCCTGTTCCAAGAGCTCGGCGCGCTCGCAGGCAGCGCTCACTTTCACAACACTCGTGGCCAGGGTCTGGCCAACGTCGTCGCGGCACTGGAAGCAGGGGTGAGGACGTTCGATGGTTCTCAAGGCGGCTTGGGCGGCTGTCCATACGCGCCGGGGGCCTCAGGCAACATCGTCACCGAAGACTTGGTGTATCTCCTCGAATCCATGGGCCTGAAAACCGGCGTAGACATTGACCGCCTTGTTGCTGCGCGTGAAGTGCTTCGCCGTGGGCTTCCGGGGGAGCCCGTCTATGGCTTCATCCCAGATGCCGGCGTTGGCAAGAATTTCACCTATGCGAAGGAGGCCGTATGAGCCAGCAAGAAGAGAAGTCTCTGCCCCTGGCGGGCATTCGCGTAGTCGAGTTTGTCCATATGGTGATGGGCCCAACTTGCGGATTGCTGCTTGCCGATCTCGGTGCCGAGGTTATCAAGGTAGAGCCCGTTCCAGAGGGTGACAACACTCGTCGTCTGATGGGTTCTGGCGCCGGCTACTGGATGACCTACAACCGCAACAAGAAGAGTTTTGCGGTAGACATCAAGTCCGAAGACGGCATGGCTGCGGTGAAGAAATTGCTCGCAACGGCAGATGTCGTCACAGAGAACTTCCGCCCTGGCGCCATGGAGAAACTGGGCCTGGGATATGAGCAGGTAAAGACCATCAGGCCGGACGTCATCTACAGCTCGATGAAGGGCTTCCTGCCAGGCCCCTACGAGAAGCGCACGGCGCTGGATGAGGTCGTTCAGATGATGACGGGCTTGGCCTACATGACGGGGCCTGTCGGGCGCCCATTGCGCGCTGGAGCCTCTGTCAACGATGTGATGGGCGGAATGTTCAGTACTGTTTCAATTCTTGCCGCCCTGCTGCAGCGCAAGGAGACTGGTCGCGGTCAGTTCGTGCAGACCGGGCTGTTCGAAAACTCGGCCTTCCTGGTTGCCCAGCACATGATGCAGAAAGTCGTGACTGGTAAAGCGGCGGCACCAATGCCGAGTCGAATTTCGGCTTGGGCCATCTATGACGTGTTCGAGACTGCCAAGGAAGGTGAGCAGGTCTTCATGGGCGTCGTCAGCGACAGCCAGTGGGTCTCTTTCTGCGAAACCTTCGACTTCCCTGAACTTGGAGCTGACGCCGACCTGAGCCGGAACAACCAGCGCGTTCAGGCTCGGGATCGAATAATTCCTGTGGTGCGTGAGCGCTTGTCCGGCATGGACAAGCAGACCGTGATGGCTCTCTGCGAGAAAGCTGGCTTGCCGTTTTCCCCGATCCAGCGACCGGAAGACATGTTTGAGGATGAGCATCTCAATCAGTCTGGCGGTATGGCAGAGCTGACGCTCCCGGATGGCGAGCAGGTGAAGGTGCCCATGCTGCCGTTCGAGATGAACGGCCAGCGTTTCGGGGCTCGTCTCAATGTCCCGACCTTGGGCAGCCATTCGCGAGAGCTGCTTGCACAGCTGGGTTACGGCGACGACGAGATCACTCAGCTCGAGTCTGCCGGCGCGATCAAAACCGCTTGATCGGATTCGGTGCGGGTCTCCTTTGAAGGCCCGCTCCAGATGACTTTTTACGTCGAGCTCGAAATGACTCTCGGGCGAAATCAGCAGCACTGAAGGTACGGGACGTACCGCCGGTCTGCGCTCACCGATGGCCCATCCAGCCACGGTATTCATAACAACAAAACCGAGGATACAGTCATGGGTAATGTCACGACCCCGGATACCCATTTGTCCATGCCGCAGCCTGAAGCCACATCTGCGTTGCAGCAAAGAGCAATGAAGAAGGCCGCTTGGCGCCTAATCCCATTGCTGGCACTGGCATATTTCTTCAACTACCTGGATCGCACCAGTGTTGGTTACGCAGCCCTGCAGATGACAGACCAGCTAGGACTGACCGCCGCTCAGTTCGGCCTGGGGGCAGGGATCATGTTCGTGGGCTATTGCCTCTGTGAAGTCCCAAGCAACCTGGCTATGTATCGGTTTGGCGCTCGCCTCTGGATGGCTCGAATCATGATCACCTGGGGGCTTGCCGCAGCAGCCACGGCATTTGTTATCGGCCCCTATAGTTTCTATGTTGTTCGCTTCCTTTTGGGGATTGCCGAAGCCGGGTTTTTCCCTGGCGTAATCTTCTTCCTTACACTCTGGTTCCCAGCTCAATACCGTACGCGGGTACTGGCTTGGTTCACGGTTGCAACGCCGATCTCTTTCCTTGTGGGTGGCCCACTTTCTATCTACCTGCTCCAGATGCACGGCACTTGGGGGCTCGCGGGTTGGCAGTGGATGTTCATTATTGAGGGTTTGCCAGCTTGTGTCCTGGGGCTCATCACCTTGAAGGTGCTTGCGAACCGGCCTGGAGAGGCCAAGTGGTTGTCCCAAGAAGAGAAGGACGCTCTTACCGGCATGCTGGAGAAAGAAAAGGCGAATACCAGGAAAAGCCATGGCTTCGCTGCGGCACTCAAGGATCCACGGGTGTGGATCCTGAGCTCCATCACCTTCAGCTTCACCATCGGCACCTACGGTATTGGTATCTGGCTGCCGCAGATGTTGAAGGCGCAGGGTGTAGAAATAAGCTTGATCGGATGGGTCGCTGCAGTACCGTACTTCTTCTCAACCATCGGCCTCTTGTTCTGGGCCAAACATGTCGACCGCAGCGGGCGCGGGATCTTGAACCTGATCATTGCGCTGGTACTGGCCGGTCTTGCTTTGATCTTTGCGGTGAACATGAGTGCCCTGATTCCAGCACTGGCAGGCATCACCCTGGCCTTGGTGGGAACAATCTCGGCGAAAACGATCTTTTACACGTTGCCGGCAAAGTTCCTGAGTGGCCAAGCTGCTGCCGGGGGGATTGCTCTGATCAACTCTATCGGAGCATTTGGTGGGTTTGTAGGACCCTATTTGATGGGCTTCCTGAAGGACTACACCCACTCCTTCACGGCGGGTCTGATGGTTATGGGATGCATCCTGTTTTTCGCCGCTGTGATGGCGTTGTCTCTGCGACTGTTCATGCGCGATGCCTGATGCGCAAGCTCTTCAAGTAGAACGGTGTTCTGGAGAATGGACTAGCTGCCAACCGTCGTCACAGGTAAGGTATCAGCCATCTGAACGGCCCCATTGAGGGGCCGCGTTTTCATGATTGTGCCGAGAATAAGCCTGATGTCGCCAAAAAATGAGCCTGTGGTAGCTGATGCTTCCAAGAACAATGCTGACGGTGGAGTGGCGGCGGTTGATAGAGCTTTTGCGATTCTCGGGGCTTTCGAGCCTGATCGAAGCACTCTCCCATTAGCTGAAATCGCTCGTCGTACTGGTTTGTACAAAAGCACTATCCTTCGGCTCATGAGTTCTCTGGAGAAGGCTGGATTTATCAGGCGACTGGCTGATGGACAGTACGCTGTAGGTCATGAGCCCTTGCGCCTGGCTCAGATTTACCAATCTTCGTTCCGGCTGCGCGACACGATTTATCCGGTGCTTGAAGCGCTCACTGAAGAAAGTGGGGAAACCTCCTCCTTCTATGTGATCGAGAACGATATCCGGGTGGTGCTGTTCCGTGTTGAACCCAAACGCGCGGTACGCTTCAGCATCCATGAGGGTGACCGATTCCCGCTGCATGCTGGGGCTTCCGGGAAGATCCTGAGGGCATTTGGCCCGCCAGCAGATCGCGCATTGGCCGAGGTGCGGGAGCAGTTCTGGGCATCGTCGTTCGGGGAGCGTGACCCAGATACGTCATCGATCTCGGCCCCGGTGTTTGGTGTTGGCCATGAGTTCAAAGGTGCCCTCACGCTGTCAGGTCCATCCGAACGTTTCAACAAGGATCAGCTCCAGTCGGCCCGACTGCTGCTGTTGAAGCGTGCTGCCCAAGCGACCAGCCTGCTCGGCGGAAATAACAGTGAGTTACTCGTCGCTTTACAAAAGACGGGTGAAAAATAGGTTTGCGACTTTTCGCATGGGGTCGGTTTCTGCCATTCACTAATGACAGCTATGGGCGAAAGCAGTCGTTCGCTAATGAGCGGTATCTAAAGCCCAAACCGGCCCCAGTTAACGCATGGTGTTCGAAGACACCAGCAAACCCGCCAGGCCAGCCGCCACCCCTCATTCATACCTCACCAACACCACCGTAGCGTTATCCCGCCCCCCATACTCCGCCGCCAACTGAATCAACCGCTGACTACTCCCCTCCAGACTCTTCCGCCCAGCACCTTCCAGCACCCGCGCCATCTCATGATGCGGCACACACCCATGAACCCCATCACTGCACAACATCAGCAAATCTTCCGCCTGCACCGCCTGCACCCACACCTGCGGCTCCACCCGCGGCGCTGGCCCGATCGCCTGCAATAGCACGTTGCGCGCCGGCAGCCGATCGAAATGCCCGGCGTCCAGCGCCTGCTGGTACCAGGTCTGGTCGCGGCTCAACTGCTCCAGCTCACCGTGGCGATATCGATACAGGCGGCTATCTCCCACATGAAATGCCAACAACGGCCCACCGGCCTGGGGGCGCCAGATGCCGGTGAGGGTGGTGCCCATGCCCCGGCCCTCGCTGAGCTGACGGGTGTGGTTGTGCGCGTACAAGCGGGTGTTGACCGCTTCGAGCGCCTCGTGCAGCGCGCTCAGGGCCTGCATTGAGGGCACTTGGCAGGTGGCGTCGGGGTCGCTGGAGGTGTGGGTGATCTGCGCCAAGTGGTGCGTCAGGCAGTCGCGCAGCGACTCCAGGGCCAGGGCGCTGGCCAGGGCGCCGGCCTGGTGGCCGCCCATGCCGTCGGCGACGGCCAGCAGCTCCAGGCGTGGGTCGATCAAGAAGTGGTCTTCGTTGTGCTGGCGCACTGGGCCGGTGTCACTGTGACCGAAGGCGATGCCGCCGCGCAGCAGGCAGGGCGCGGTGGCCATGTGGTTTTGTGGCGCGCTCATGGCTGCTCCTCGAGAAAGGCGCTGCGTTGGGCGGGGTCGGGGATGTGTTCGGCCAGGGTCTGCAACAGCGCCTGGCGGGTGCTGGCGCGGGGCAGGGCACGGCGCATGACGATGCGGGCAATCGGGCCGATCAGGTAGGTCAGGCGCGCTTCGCTGGCTTCCAGGAATGCGTGGTCCAGCGCTTCTGGCGTGCCGGGTTGGCTGACCAGGGTGTCTTGGGCTGGCAGTGTTTCGGTCGAGGGCAGCAGCGCCTCGGTGGCGGCGACGAACTGCTCGCGGCCACGCTCGGAGGGGATGTGCGGCAGCAGGGCGCTGCGCAGGCTGGCGAAGTCGTCGGCTCTGGCCAGGCTGCGCTTGACCAGCAGGCGCGCCAGTGGGCCGATCTGTTGCGACAGCAGCGATTCGAGCTGCGGGCGGACCTGGCGTTTCCACGGGGTCAGTGTGTCCGCCGCTTCACTGCTGCTGGTTGGCGCGCTGCCCAGGCTGGCATGACTGAACGAGGGGGGCATCAGCAGCCGGGTGCGGTCGTCGTCCAGCTCCACGCTGCCCAGTGTCTGTGGGCCGGACAGGGCTTCCAGGGCGTCGAGGAAGTCCTGCGCCGAGGCGAAGCGCTCGTCCGGGCGCTTGGCCAGGGCCTGGCGAATCAGCTGGTCGAACTGCGGGTCGAGGGTCGGGTTCAGACTCGAGGGCGGCACCGGGGTCTGGTTGAGGATCTGCTGCATCACCATGGTCGCGGAACCCGAGAACGGGCGCTCGCCGGTGAGCAACTGGTACAGCACGATGCCTGCCGAGAACACGTCGGAGCGGCCATCCACCAGCTCGCCGCAGAACTGCTCGGGCGACATGTAGCTGGGCGTGCCGATCATCGAGCCGGTCTGGGTCAGCACCGAGGTGTCGATGCGGGCGATGCCGAAGTCGGTGACCTTGACCTGGTCGTCGGCGGTGATCAGCAGGTTGGCGGGCTTCACGTCGCGGTGCACCACGCCCTTGGCGTGGGCGTAGTGCAGGGCGCCGAGGAGTTGGCGCATCCAGCCCAGCACCTGGGCCAACTGGCGCGGCTCCTGGTTCTGCAGGCGGGTGTTGAGGGCGATGCCGTCGACGAACTCCATGGCGATGTAGGCTGCGCCGTCGTCTTCGCCGTAGTCGTACACCGCGACGATGTTCGGGTGGCTCAGGCGCCCGGCGGCCTGGGCCTCGTTCTGGAAGCGGCTGAGCAACTGGTGCTGCTGGGCGTCGCCGAGCAACTCGCGGCGGATGGTCTTGAGCGCCACCACCCGGGCGATGTGCGGGTCGAAGGCTTTGTACACGGTGCCCATGGCACCTTTGCCGAGCACGCTGTCGATGCGGTACTTGCCCAGTTGTTCGAGCATGGTGGGCTCCCGGTTATTCTTCGAGCATCTTCATGGCACTGACCAGGCTGGTGCGCATGCGCACGAACGATTGGCCCATGCGTGCCAGTTCGTCGTGGCCGCTGACGTCCATCTCGGGCACGTCGTCTTCGCCGAGGCTGACCCGGTCGGCCAGTGCCGACATCGCCCGCAGACGGCGGATGACGAACAGGTGGACCATCACGTTGAGCGCGCAGAACAGAAACACGAACACCCCCAGCAGCGACAGCATGAAGGTGTGCAACAGCTCGTTGGCGCGTTGCAGCGGCACGGCCAGCGGCACCGAGACCAGGCGTGCGCCGATGATCTCGTTGAGTTTCCAGCCAAAGCCGTTGTGCGTGCCGTAGCGGTCGACCACGGTCTTCGGTGCGGTTTCCGGGGAGGTGTGGCAGGCCAGGCAGGCGGGGTCGGTAATCTGGATCGGCTGGGCGACGAACAGCGCCGGGCCCTTGCCATCGCTGCGCTCGCCGATCAGTTCCTGGGTGTCGGGCTTGCCGCGCAACTGTTCGACCACCTTGGTTTCCCAGCCGGTGGCCTTGTTGCGCGGGTTGGTCGGGTTGAGGGTGGCTTCCTTGTAGAGGAAGTCGGGGTAGGTCTTGAGCAGTTGCTGGAGCTGTTCGGTGGCGGCGAAGGAGGGGATCGACTGTGGCAGGAATTCGAACTTCAGGCGGTTCTCCAGCAGCGGCACGATCTGTTCGGCGGTGTAGGTGCTGCTGGCGCTGGCGGCGCTCATGAGCATGCGTGCCTTGTCCAGTGATTCTTCACGTGCGCTCTTTTGCAGCAGGTAGTGGGCGAACAGGCTGCTGGCGATGAAGCCAACGATGAAGACGGCCAGGAACACCAGGTTGAAGCGTACGGCCAGGGTCAGTTTCATGGGGGCTCCGGGGTGTCAGCGCGTGGCGTTCTTGCGTTCGAATCGGTACAGCGCGGTTTCCCAGTCCAGCGTGCCGCCGAAGCGCTGCACGATGGCCTGGCGGAAGGCAGGATCGGCCAGGCGCGGCGTGAATCGCGTGGCCAGGGATGCGCCGTTGAGCTTGAGGGGGCCGAGCAGCAGCGGGCTGGCGTCGGCGAAGCTGGCTTCACGCAGCTTGTTCAGTGGGTCGACGGCGAGCTTGCGGGCGGCCACGCTGGGCAGCGGGTCGAAGAATGCGGGCGGCATCGCGCCGATGAAGTCGCCACTGGGGCGACCCGGCGCGCTCACGGGGCCCTGGCCCTTGGCCTGGGCAAATTCTTCGCGGCGCAGCACCTGCCTGGCAGGGTCGCGCGGCTTCTGCCCCGGATCACGTACGCTGACCATGCCGTCTTCGACGAACACTTCGGTGCCACTGTCGTCGGCATGGATGACGCTGGCGGCCTTGCTCGCATCGAGCGCCAGGTTGGCGGTGCTGACCCGTAGATTGCCTTGGGGTACGCCGCTCAACGGTTGCAGCTTGAGCCAGCCCTGCAGCAGGTTGAGATGGGTGGTGTTGCCAGTGTGTTCCAGATACAGGCGGGTGTGCGGGCCAAGGGCAATGCGTGTGCCGGCCAGTTGGTCGATGAGCACGCCTGTGCTGCCGGCTTCGAGGTAGTCGGCACTCTGCAGGCGGGTGCCGGCGCTGGCTTGGTAGACGCTCGTGGCACGCAGCAGTTGCACGGGCTTTTCCGCCGCGCTGATCATCCCGATATCTGCCGGGGCGGCGAGCAGTGGCGAGAGGTGGAGCAGGCCAGCCAGGAGGGGGAGGAGCGCGGTTCTGTTCACGGTTCGGTCATCGTGTGTACGAAAGGGGTAACCCCGGGATGAGCGCAGGCTACCGATTCACGCGGTGCGATGAACGTCAATTTTTTCTATGTATTTCAAGGGGATGTATTGAATGAAATCATGGAATAAAAGGGCGATGGCGGGTGTTCTCGTTATGGGCGCGCGGGTTATTCGTTGGCATTGCTGGCCCTATCGCGGGACCAGCCCGCTCCCACAGGCACCCCACCGCTTTCAATAACGATGATGAACCTGTGGGAGCGGCGGTTCGCCGTTGCGACTGGTCCCGCGATAGGGCCGGTAGATACGGCGGGAATAAACGGGTGGGCTGGCTTGTTGTGTGGAGGTCCCCATTGATCACAGGCAAAACACCATGCACCCGACCTCATGCACCACCCCGCAACGCCGCCGCGCTTTCCTCGGCGTCTGCGCCCTGGCCGTGCCACTGCTCGCTGGCGCGGCGCCGGCCAGCTTCACCGTCGCGCCGGGCAAGGCCGAGATCCTCGCTGTGCAGGCAGTGGGGGTGCAGGTCTATGACTGCCGGGCCGATGAAACCGGGCAGTTGAAATGGGCATTTCGCGAACCGCTGGCCACCCTCACCCTAGGCGGCAAGACCGTCGGCCACCATTTTGTCGGGCCGTCCTGGGAGATGGACGACGGCAGCCGGGTGACCGGCAAGGTCGTGGCCCAGGCGCCGGGCGCGGGCGAGCAGGATATCGCGCTGTTGCAATTGGAGGTTGCCAGCCACCAGGGGCAGGGCGTGTTGAGTGGAGTGGACGAGGTGCAGCGGCTCGATACCCAGGGTGGCAAGTTTGCCGGAAGCTGCACACGGGAGGGCGCGCTGCACGTTGAACCGTACAGCGCGCGGTATGTGTTTCTGGGGCGGTGATGGAGTGTTCAGGGTTTGATGGATTTCAGTGCCGGCCTCATCGCGGGGCAAGCCCGCTCCTGCAAGGGCCAGCGGCGACCTGTGGGAGCGGGCTTGCCCGCGATAGGGCCGGCACTGACGTCGCGGTCAGAGAATCGACAGCGGGTAGTCGACGATCACCCGGAACTCGTTGACATCCCCTTCGGCCTGGTCGGCATTGCCCCGATGGATCGCCTCGCGAAGGCGCACCGACAGGTCCTTGGCCGGGCCGGACTGCACCACGTACTTCGCTTCGAGGTTGGTCTCGTGATGCTTGCCATCCTCGCCATAGCCATAGCCCAGGTACTTGCTGTCCGCGGCCATCTTGCTGCCGTCGATGCCATGGCCGTTGACGTATCGGGCCATGAAGCTCAACCCCGGCACGCCGAAGGTGTTCATGTCCAGGTCGTAGCGCACCTGCCATGACTTCTCTTCCGGGCCGTTGAAGTCCGAGTACTGGATGGAGTTGGCCAGGAAGATCCCGTCACCGGTGTCGCCCGGGCCGTTGATGCCGAAGGCGACGTAGTCGAACGGGGTGTCGCCGTGCACTTTCTGGTAGGCCAGGGTGATGGTGTGCGCCGAGAGGAAACTGTACGCGGTGGAGAACGACCAGGTGGTGTTGTTGATCGTGCCGGCGTCGGCGCGACCGTCGTCGTTGGTGCGGTAGAGGTTGAAGTCGAAGTTCAGCGACTGATCGTCGGCCAGCGCCAGGATGTAGTTGGCGTTGCCGTAGTACTGGCGCCAGATGTCCTGCAGCTTGGAGCCGTACAGCGATACCGACAGGGCATCGTTGACCGCGTATTTGCCGCCGATGTAGTCGATGCTGTCAGCCTGGATATTGGCATAGGAGGCCCACAGGCCATGGTCGCCATTGGTGGTGACCGGGCCGTTGCCGCCGGTGAAGTGGCCCGCTTCCAGATCCAGTCCCTTGATCTCGCTGCTGAGCAGGTTGAAGCCAGTGGCGGTTTGCGGCAGCAGGCGGGTACCGCCGGCGGCGAATACTGGCGCCGTGGGTTGCAAGTCGCCCCAGCGCAGTTCGGTCTTGGAGATGCGCACTTTCAACGCACCACCGGCGCGGCCGTAATCGTCTTCGGGTGAGCCGTTGTCCCTGACGGGCAGGTTGCCGGTGCCGGAGGTGCCCTTGCCGCCGTCGAGCTTGACTGCCAGGTGGCCGAACGCTTCGACGCCGAAGCCCACGGTACCCTGGGTGAAGCCGGAGCTGTAGTTGAGGATGAAACCTTGGGTCCAGTCGCGGCGATCCGGGCCTTGCGACTTGCCATCACGGTTGAAGTAGTAGTTGCGCAGGCGTGCATTCAGCTCGCTGCCTTCGAAGAATCCCTTGGCTTCGGACTGGCTCGAGACGGCTTCGGCGAATGCGGCTTGCAACGGCGCGCACAGCAGTGCCGCGCTCAGCACGGAGAGTCGGAATGGCGACATGTCATACCCCTTGGTTGGAATTGTTGAGGCAGGTGTCTGGGTAAAGGAATGTAATTGTTGTAAGGGTGTAGCCGGTATTGATGCCGGGCTACTAGTAACAAATGCCGCGCCGCGCATGCCATTGTGTTTCGTTGATAATCGAAATCACGGTTTTTGATTGCAGTATCGAGTGACTATGGGGTTAAAGTCGGCCCCGATAAAGTATTCGTGCACTCAGGACATCCCCCGTGCTAGAGCACCTCCTGGGTGGGCTCCACTTTATCGCCCTTTGGTTGTTTGCCGCCTGGTTTCAGGCGGCTTTTTTATGCCT